>JBIILH010000080.1:0-4665 GCA_044232765.1 Rhodoluna sp.
GCGATGTCAGCGTTTGGGTTCTTCTCAGCCATAGTGTCTCCAGTTTAATCGTTGATTAGTTAGCGGTTGCATCCAGGTCACCCTTGGCAACCCTAAGTTTTAGTAATGTTCCAGATTTAGCCATCTTCGGGTCAGTTATGACCTTACCCTCTGAGTCTCTAACCACTGCGTAGCCTCTATCCAGGGT
Source organism: Rhodoluna sp. (assembly GCA_044232765.1). Taxonomy (GTDB): domain Bacteria; phylum Actinomycetota; class Actinomycetes; order Actinomycetales; family Microbacteriaceae; genus Rhodoluna. The sequence continues at coordinate 188 of JBIILH010000080.1, forward strand.
GCTTTGTGGGGATAGGGATCTAAGCAGGCTCTTCTTGTTAGCTAGGTCAGTTGATTGTCTATCTAGCTTGTAATCGAGGTCATCTCTAAGTTCCCCTAGAGCTCTAGTTAGATCATCGCTTCTCTGGATTAGGTAGGCATGAGGGTCCTTTAGAAGAGGGTGCTGTCTAATCTGTTGAATCAAGGTCACTTGGTGAGCTAGGTAAGAACCAATAATGGATTTCATTCTCTCTAGTGATTCTGAAATCTTTCTTCTTTCATCAACCACATCAGGAACTACTCGTTTAGCAGCATCGGTTGGCGTTGATGCTCTTAGGTCAGCAACATCATCAATGATTGGCCTGTCATTCTCATGTCCAATAGCAGAGATGACAGGAGTCTCACAAGCAGCAACTGCTCTTACTAGTGCTTCATCGCTAAAGCCAACTAGATCTAGGAAACCACCACCACCACGGGTAATGATGATTACCTCAACTTCAGGATCTGCATCCAGCTTCTTTAGAGCTGCAATAACACTCGGAGCACATTCTTCACCTTGAACAGATACGTTAGCCATCTTGATAACTGCCTCTGGCCATCTCAAGAGAATGTTCTGTCTTACATCTTTCTCTGCATCTGAATTCTCGGCAGTGATTAGACCAATTACTCCAGGTAGGAAAGGAAGTTTTTGCTTCTTTGAAGGATCAGCAAGTCCCTCCGCATAAATCTTTGCTCTTCTGGCTTCAATCTCAGCCATTAGAACTCCAAGTCCAACCTTCTTGATTGAAGAGACCTTGAGGCTAAGAGTTCCTCTGGCTACGTAGTAGTCCATGTTTCCTGAGACTAGAACTCGGTCTCCATCTTTGAACTCTTCACCAGCTGAAACTAAGACTCCGTTGAAGATAACCAGGGAGATTGTTGAACCGGTTGCTAGGTCTCTAAGCTGCGGGTAGGCATGGCCTCCGGCTTTAGCTTGGAACTTGATGATTTCGCCCTCAACCCAAGCATTTCCCCAACCTTTGACCGCATTAGCGACTCTTTCGCTTAGCTGTTGAACCGTGAAGGGATGATCTTGGTCTTTACCAATGGCGATTTGCTCATTCATAGGCAGTTTCCTTTCACTGGTTTAGACTTGGCTTGTGTCTATCTCCCAGAATACTTCCGACCAAGGACTTATTGCTTCGCGTAAGCGAGTTCTTTTGGCAGCTCCCCGAGGCTACTGTGCTGGAGTGGATAGAGCCGTAATTGCTGTTGAGAAGGCTCTAGACCTTCATGGCTCACCTGTTTATGTTCGTAAAGAGATTGTCCATAACAAGCACGTTGTTTCAAGCTTGGAGCGTCGCGGAGCTATCTTCGTCAATGAGGTTGATGAAGTTCCGGAAGGCAGCATCCTAGTCTTCTCAGCTCACGGAGTGAGCCCTGCTGTTATCAAGGCTTCTGAAGAGAGAAACCTAAACACAATTGATGCAACCTGTCCTTTGGTTACCAAAGTCCACAGAGAAGTACAAAGATTTGCTAGCGAAGACTACGACATTCTTCTAATCGGTCACGAAGGTCACGAAGAAGTAGAAGGAACTGCTGGAGAAGCTCCAGATCACGTTCAACTAGTTGATGGTCGTCACGGAATCCTAAACGTAACCGTTAGAGACCCAGAGAAAGTTATCTGGCTATCTCAGACCACACTCTCCGTTGATGAAACTTATGAAACTGTGGAAGCTCTTAGAGAGAGATTCCCAACTCTACAAAACCCACCTAGCGATGACATTTGTTATGCAACACAGAACAGACAGGTTGCGATCAAGAAGGTTGCTCTTGATGCAGAGCTTGTAATCGTGGTTGGTTCAGCTAACTCTTCTAACACTGTTCGACTTGTTGAAGTGGCTCTAGAAGCAGGAGCTAAAGCTTCTTACCGAGTCGACTATGCATCAGAGATTCAAGATGAATGGTTTGAAGGTGTAACTACAGTTGGTGTTTCTTCAGGAGCATCAGTACCTGAAGTACTAGTTGAAGAAGTTCTTGATGATCTTGCTCGTCGTGGTTATGGCGATGTTGACATTGTTCAGACTGCTGAAGAAGATGTTCAGTTCTCGCTACCTAAAGAACTTAGAAAAGACCTAAAGGCTGCTGGTGAAGACACCAGCAACAAGCAGAAGCGTTAGTCGAACTTAGTTTCTTTAACTAGCTTCCCAGTTCTATCAAAGGTCTTCCAAACACCAGTTTGTTTACCTTCATCAAAAGAACCTGATCTCATCAGAGACCCATCTTTTCTAAAGAACTCCCAAAAGCCATGCATTTCATTGTTCTTGTAAGAACCTTTAAACCTAGGTTTCCCGTTGTCGTAAAAAGGATCAACACCAGACATTTAGATGCTCATAGATTTTGAAACAGAACCTAGCTCCTGAGTTGCAAGCACAACACGCTTAGCCATGTCTGCTTCAGCAACCTTGCCCCATGCACGTGGGTCATAGGCCTTCTTGTCGCCAACTTCACCATCAATCTTTAGAACCTTGTCGTAGTTAGAAAGCATGTGACCGGCAATAGATCTGGTGAATGCGTACTGAGTGTCAGTGTCGATGTTCATCTTCACAACTCCGAAGCGAACTGCATCTGCTATCTCCTGAGGAGTTGAACCTGAACCACCGTGGAAGACAAGGTCAAATGGCATGTCCTTGCCATACTTGTCGCCAACTGCACGCTGAATGTCATTTAGAAGTTCTGGACGTAGAACAACGTTTCCTGCCTTATAGACACCGTGAACGTTACCGAAGGTAAGAGCAGTTAGGTATCTACCGTTTTCACCTAGACCTAGAGCTTCAGCGGTTAGTAGACCATCTTCGATGGTTGAGTAAAGGTGATCTCCTTCGCCACCTTCAACACCGTCTTCTTCTCCACCAACAACACCAATCTCAACTTCCAAGATGATGCCTAGGTTCTTGGTCTGAGCTAGTAGGTCTTTAGAGATCTGAAGGTTCTCGGTTAGAGAAACAGCTGATCCATCCCACATCTGTGAGTTGAATAGTGGTTCCTGGTGGTTACGAACTCTTTCCTTGCTTAGTTCTAGAAGAGGAAGAAGGAATGTCTCTAGGTGTGGCTTAGAGCAGTGGTCAGTATGAATACCAACAGTGATTGGGTAATTCTTAGCAACTTCTCTTACGAAGTTAGCCATAGCAGCAGCACCTGTAGCCATGTGCTTTACAGATGAACCTGACCAGTAATCGCCACCACCTGTTGTTACCTGGAGGATGCCATCTGAACCAGCTTCGGTTAGTCCCTGCAGAACAGCGTTAACTGTCTGAGAACTAGATACGTTGATGGCAGGGTAAGCAAATCCACCTTTCTTAGCGCGGTCAATCATTTCTGCGTATTGATCAGGTGTTGCTACTGGCACTTTAGTACTCCTATGGTTTGGCTATTTCTTCGAGTGGAACATTTAGGTTTGGTTCTGCATCAACTGTTGCTGGAGGCATGTTATCTAGATTCTCAAGACCTGAGGTTGGTTGGGTAACTGCAATAGCTCCCCAGCGAACAGCAGTTTGAGCACCTAGTGGAACATTGAAGCCAACACCGTAATCGTCTTCACCTTCGGCAATTGGGTTAGAGACAACAGCAGATAAGAATCCAGCAAGAGTTGCATCTCCAGCACCAACAGTGTTGATGACTTTGACTGGAGGAGTTCTAGCTGCCCATTCGCCTTCGCGAGTCACAGCAATCATTCCGTCCGCTCCCATAGAAGCAAGAACAACTTCAATGCCGTGTTGACAAAGTTCACGAGCTGCATCAACAACATCACCAACGGTAGCTAGTTCTCTACCAACAGCAGATGCTAGTTCTTCAGCATTTGGCTTAATGACATTGGCACAGCCCTTACGAGCCCAGTAGGAGAGTGGTTCACCTGAAGTATCAAGAGCAACCTTTACTCCCATAGCTTTCATGGCATCAAAGATTGGCTGGAGGTCAACATAAACACCAGTTGACTTATATGTAGGAAGAGCTCCTGCTATTACTAACCACTTAGCTCCAGTGTTTCTAACTTCAGCTTCAGTTAGATCAATAACCTTCTGCCAGTCTTCTTCACTTAGTGATCTAGGAGATTCATTTACCTTGGTAGTTGTTCCATGCTTATCAACGATTGTTGTTGAAACACGAAGGCTACCTTCAACCCACATTGGAACTAGGAAAGATGATCCTGTTCTTTCTAATACGCTCACATCAGCATTACCAATAGGCACTACTCCTGGAGCATGAATGTTGGCAAGAGTGAGACCGCGAGAAACGTTGATACCTTTACCTGCTAGTTCTTCGCGAACATCGTCAGCTCTATTGACCTGGCCAGGGTGAAGGTTATTTACAAAGTAAGTTCTGTCGAGAGTGGGGGCAGGTGTCAATGTGACAACCGGAGCACCAAAGTGTCCTTGCGACATGTGTTTCTCCTACTCACTCGTATCTGTTTAGATGCCCAATAAATCTGGCTAATTAGAGCAAACGGCACTGTCGGCTAAC
>JBIILH010000081.1:0-4647 GCA_044232765.1 Rhodoluna sp.
ATGATCTTGGGCTCCAGCGTTCTGCTAGAACAGGGGCAATAGGGGCAGCGGTAATCGCGATTTTGTTTGGTTGCATGCTCTAAGTCTAAACCCCAAGGGCTTTAGCCAAAGCCTTGAGTAAACCGTCTACATCCTCTTGTCTTGTATCCCAGGCACACATCCAACGGACCTGGCATAGGTTGTAATCCCAGATATAGAACCAGTAATCTTTCTGAAGTTCAGGGATAAGCTCCATGGGAAGAATTGGGAATACAGCGTTAGCCTGTGTTGGGTTCGGGACGCTAACTCGACCGTTTGACTTAGCAGCTAGTTCTCTAACTCCAGCATCCAAAGCTTTAGCCATTGCATTCGCGTGCTTAGCGCTGTTGATTGCTAGATCATCTTTGAGTAGCCCGATTAACTGAACGCTAACGAATCTCATCTTGCTTGGTAACTGCATGGAAGTTTTTCTTAGGAAAGGAATGGCGTGCGCAAGTTCTTTAGAGTTTGTGACAACAACAGCTTCAGCTGCTAATGCTCCAATCTTGGTTCCACCAAAGCTAACTAGGTCTACGCCAGCATCGGTTGTGAATTCCTTGAATGTTGCATTTAACGCAGCGGCTGCATTGGATAGCCTGGCTCCATCCATGTGAAGTTTTAGGTTGTTTTCATGTGCAAAATCAGCAAGGGCCCTAACCTCTGGGATTGAATACAGAGTCCCCATCTCAGTTGTTTGAGTAATGCTAATTACGGATATCTGAGATCTATGCACTGAACCGATATCAAATAGGTGCGGCTTGATAAGTTCCGGAGTCAACTTGCCATCAGGAGTTGGAATGGTCCAAAGCTTTAGGCCTGCCATCTTCTCAGGAGCTCCACCCTCATCACAGTTAATGTGGGCAGTCTCAGCACAGATAACTGATTCCCACCTACCAACCACAGAAGACAAGGCAATTACGTTAGCTCCTGTTCCGTTGAAGACAGGGAATACTTCGGCCTCTGGCCCAAATGCGTCTTTAAAAATAGATGTAAGTTCTGCTGTCACGAAGTCATCGCCGTAGGCACGCTCATGACCCTCGTTTACGCTCTGCATCATTTCAAACAGGCTTGGATGCACGCCTGCATAGTTGTCGCTTGCGAATCCTCGCCATATCTTGCGATCTTCTAGGGCCATCTCTAACTCCTGCTTCCTTGGTTTTACTACTCTATATTGCCCCTAAGCGCTGTTCGTATTTTGGAATACTTCCTTTTGCTCACAGGTGCCTAGTGGGACAATAATCCCATAGGAGGCAGTAATGACTAAGTACCAGAGATCTGTACTTGTTGTTGAAGATGAGCACTTTATTAGAGCGCTAGTTTCCGACAAGTTGATCAACGACGGATTCAGAGTGCAAACTGCAGCCAATGCCCGAGAAGCTAGAAAAATCACAGACGCTGGCGATGTTGATGTAGTAATTCTAGATATTGACCTAGGTGCTGGTCCTAACGGTTTGGACTTCGCCGTTGCCATGAACAAACTTCACCCTGAGATGGCTCTTGTATTTCTAACTCACGTTGCTGAGCCTCGCCTATTTGGTTTTGATGTGAAAGCTGTTCCAAAGAATGCTGCTTACCTTCTGAAGAGTCGACTATCAGACCCTGGTGTTTTGAATCAAGCTATTGAAGCTGCTCTTAGAGACAGAGTTGGCGAAGAGTTCAGAGATGACCTAAAGCCTTCTCACTCACTAGTAAACGTTTCTCGCACACAGTTTGAAGTACTTCGCATGATTGCTAAGGGCTACTCAAACCAGCAAATCGCTCTGGAGCGTGGAACAACACTTCGTGCAGTTGAGAACCTGGTTAACAGAGCTGTTGCAGCTGCTGGTATTGATGTTGAGTCAAAGACCAGTGCTCGTGTAATCGCAGTTAGAGAATTTGTAAAAGCTGCTGGTTTACCAGAATAAAGAGTCTGGATCTATTGAAGCTTCTCTAAGTTGTTCATAATCCAAAATCAAACATTCAATACCTCTATCTTCAGCAAGGGTTCTTGCCTGAGGCTTAATTTCTTGGGCTGCAAATATTCCTCTAACAGGGGCAATAGCAGCGTCTCTATTCATAAGTTCTAGATATCTAGTTAGTTGCTCAACACCATCAATTTCTCCACGGCGTTTGATTTCAATTGCAACGCTTTGGCCATTCTTATCTTTAGCCAAGATATCCACCGGCCCGATAGGTGTCATGTATTCACGACGAACTAGCATCGCTCCTTCGCCAATGATTTCAATCTGTGCTGCCATCAACTCTTGAAGATGAGCTTCAACGCCATCTTTGATAAGTCCTGGGTCTTTGCCTAGTTCATGATTGATGTCGTTATGGATTTCAAAGATTTGAATCCAAAGAATATCCGCAGTCTTGGCCTGACTGACACGCCAGATCTCTATGACTCCCAAACCAATCTGTTCTTCATCTGGCTCATGAACTGAGTAATTACAAGGTGGATTCATCCAGTTCAGAGGCTTATAAGAGCCCGTTTCACTATGGATAAGGATGCTGCCATCACCTTTGAGCATCAAGAGTCTTCTGGCTTTAGGAAGATGAGCTGTAAGCCTGCCTGCGTAGTCAACTGAGCAGTCAGCAATAACTAAACGCATAGTTACCTTTGAGGAAGTTTCTTTTCGATTTCTTCAAGTCTTGTTACTAGATGAGCAAGCGACTCGTCCTGGTGATCTAGGTGCTTTTGAATCTTCACTGCTTCTTCCAAAACGGCAGCAGCATCCTCGTAGGTCATAACTGCTCGTCTCTCGGCAGCAGCAGCCTGAATGTTCTGTCCAACAATAATGATTGGCAGCAGCACTAGCTGCAGGAAGGTTTGAGCAACCCAGGCAACAATAAGGACAAGATCCCCATTCATAAGAACAGCCGGAAGGCTAATCAAAGTCAGAGCAAAGAATATGTAGGCTGCCCACATTGTTCCAACACGTTTGGTAATTGCCAAGCCGAGTCTTTGGTTTAGGGTTCTTGGGCCCACCTCAGACAAAATCTCAGCTGAGTTAGCTACCTTGTGTTTCTTGCGTCCAGCTATGTGTGGATGAGGTTCGTAGTCGAACTTTGCTTTAGGAGCATTACGAGCCATTTAGGACTCGATTTCTAGCTTCATTCCAACTGGCGCTGTAGTCACTGATCTAACCTGAACTTTTGTAACTGGGTGTCCAAGCTGCTCTTCTACCTTCTGTTTTAGAGCTTCAGGTTCAATTTCAACATAGTCGGTGTTCAGAGAGAATTTTTGAGTTGTAGATTGCGGAAGAATCTTTGGATGATCAACTACATAAACGGCTACAACGAGCAGAAATGCGTAAAGGCTCTGAACTGGTAAGTCATAAGCAGGCAGACCTAGGGTCAATCCCATAGCTAGAGCTACCAATAGATAGACAATCTCAGTCCAACCAAGGGTTGTAGATCTAAGGCGGAAGATGGAGATAACGCTAAACAGTGCGAAACCAACACCAATGGAGATGGTGAATGTTCCTAGAGCCCCACCTAATACAAATAGTGTGATGTTGATTAGGCATATCGCCACAAATACATCTCTACGCTTGTGTCTTCTATAGAAGAACACGTAGGACACAAGGAAGAGCAAAACTAAGTTAATGCTGAGAGTTGCCAGCAATAGAGGGTAATCAATAGGGGTCATAATGCTAGATTAGCCCACATGGCTATAAACAAGGGCGTAAGAAGACTCATTGCTGGATCTGTCTCATTGGTCCTGGGTTCAGTGCTGTTAGTTTCACCGGCACAAGCTGCGAGCACTCTCAAGTCAACAGACTTCTACAACCCACTGAAGATACTAAGGATTGATCTAGAGCTACCCCAACCAACAGTTGATGCCCTGAACGACAGAAGCCGATACAGAATTTACGCTCCTGGAGCAGTCACATTATCAGTTGATGGCAGAACAAGTGGAAACCTAGACATGGACATCCGACTTAAAGGTTCAACCTCTATTTCAAAACTTAGTGAAACCCCCAGCTTCAAGATTAGATTCCCTGACGGGCCTGCAGGAACTGGCTACCTGGGACTTAGGCGTTTGACTCTGAACGCTATGACTCAGGACACTAGCAAGATTCATGAATATGGAGCATATGCTCTATTCAATGCGATGGGCGTTCAAGCATCAAAGACCGGCTGGGCTCGAGTTTATGTAAATGGTGTAGACCGTGGTTTGTACCTAAACGTTGAGCAGCCTGATGAGAACTTTGCTGGCAAGCGATTCAAAGACATCACCCAACACATTTATGAAGGTGTAGCTCCTAGAGATCTAAAAGTAGGTAACTCTGCAGGCGATAACGTTTCTGGATCATTCCTTGTAGACCATGGCTGGAAGGTCACACCAAACAAGAATGACCTAACCAAACTAATTTCAATTGCCAATTACAAAGATCCTGCCAATTGGTATAAAGCTCTAGACAGTGTCTTGGACAGAGCAGCTCTAATCAAATTCATGGCAGTAGAAAACTTCCTGGGCCACTGGGATGGATACACTGGTCCGAACGTGAACAACTATTTCCTCAGAAGCAGTACGCGAGGAAAGTTCACATTCATCCCTTGGGGTGTTGACCAAACTTTTGGTGAGAACAGAAAGACAACGAACTTAGGCGATACTTTCAACACTCCATTGCTTTCCAAGACATC
>JBIILH010000016.1:0-13907 GCA_044232765.1 Rhodoluna sp.
CTGAAAGTGCACCATAAACGATTGACTCAGCAACGCTCTTCTTGCCATCAAGAAGAATCTTGTTGACCAAAGTAGTTACAACTTGTGAACCATATACTGGGTCAGAGACCACAGGCTTCTTGGTTATTGGACCTTTACGAGGCATTACTTACCCTTCTTTGCACCGTATTGGCTACGAGCCTGTTTACGGTTCTTAACTGCCTGGGTGTCTAGTGCACCACGGACGATCTTGTAACGAACACCAGGAAGGTCCTTAACACGACCACCACGCACTAGCACCATTGAGTGCTCCTGGAGGTTGTGGCCTTCGCCTGGAATGTAAGCGGTAACTTCAATACCGTTTGAAAGCTTGACACGAGCAACCTTACGAAGAGCTGAGTTCGGCTTCTTAGGTGTTGTTGTGTATACACGGGTACATACTCCGCGGCGCTGTGGGCTGGCCTTAAGTGCTGGCGTCTTTGACTTAGTAGCCTTAGCGCTGCGACCCTTGCGGACCAACTGCTGAATTGTTGGCACTGCTTCTCCTTGTTTAATCCTCGGTTTCCCGAGAGTTTGGTTACTTCTTGTCTCTTTTTAGACACAGCGGTTGCTGTATCAAAAACCTGTTATGGCCCACCGGAGCTAAATCTCTAGAGCTTTAGGGCTGGATTTGGTCTAAACACAAACCTTGCCAAGCCTACTGAAATAACTCCCGTGGGTCAAACGGATTCTTTAGTCTTCTTTCTTTGCTGTCCAGGCGTCTAGATCAGCGCTGAAAAGGTTAGCTGCAGAGAATTCCTCAGCCGCTTCGGTAGCCTCTGGGGCCTCCCAAATACGGTTAGGGTATCTAGCAGCCTTAGCTTCTTCGGTACCTGAGACCTCAACATCGCGGTACTGCTTTAGACCAGTACCCGCTGGGATCAACTTACCGATGATTACGTTCTCCTTTAGACCCTCAAGCTTGTCTTCTCTGCGGTCTAGGGCTGCCTGAGTCAAAACTCGGGTAGTTTCCTGGAACGAAGCAGCTGACAACCATGATTGAGCAGCCAATGAAGCACGGGTCATACCCATTACTTCCTGACGAGCAGAAGCTGGCTTCTGGCCTGACTTCTGTGCTTCACGGTTCTTAGCCTGGAATCTGGTGCGGTCGATAACTTCACCTGGAAGCATGTCGGTTTCACCTGATTCGATGACGGTAACCTTACCCAGCATCTGACGGACGATGACCTCAAGGTGCTTGTCGTGCAGAGGCACACCCTGTGAACCATAGATCGCCTGAACACCACGGATGATTTCGAATGCAGCCCACTTAGGACCAAGCACTGAAAGAACCGCGTGTGGGTTAGGAGTTCCATCGATGACGTACTCGCCCTGACCTACCCAGTCACCAGGCTGAACCAAAAGTTCTGATTCAATCTCGGCTGCGTTGATGGTTGCGATCTTGTCCTTCGGTGAAAGCTTCGCGAAGGTCTTAGAAGTTGAACGGCTGAACGCGTAGTTCTGTGCGATCTTGTCAGCTTCTTCTTGACCTTCTTCTGAAGGAGTGATGAAGACATCAACTTCCTTCACGATTGCATACTTAGAAACTAGGTCGTTAGCGTTTAGAACCTTACCTGCCTCAACCTTTGCCTTCTTCAACTTAGCTAGTGCTTCAGAATCAGAGACTGGGTAAGCGATAAGACCATCTGCAAGAACCTGGCCGTTAGAAACAACGTCACCAACCTTTGCAAATACACGCTGCTTTGACTTGTTACCGTCGTGAGCAAATGGCACAAGTTCATACTTGACCTTTGACATTGTGCTCTTAGCCTTCTTGTTCTCGGCTGTGACTTCCTGCAACTTAGCGTCAGTTAGGTTAATGCCTGGCTCCAAACGAGGAGTTACAGTGCGGTCAACTTCAACTTCGATGTAGTCATCAGTGATCTTGGTGACAGTTCCAGCTTCCTGAACAATGAGAGCCTTACCAGCCTTCAATGTGTCAGCAACCTTAGCGCCATCCTTGTCATCTACTGCGAAAATCACCTGAGCAAAGATCTTGTTCTTGGTGGTCTTCTCATCCTTAGCGTCAACTTCTGCGATTTCGCGGATAGTTACATCGCCTCGGCAAACAGTGAATACACGACCAGCTGCCTTAAGTTCGATACGTCCTGGCCAGAAAGCTAGAACACCGACCTTACCCTGACGCCATCCCGGACGAGCTTCTAGCAAGTCGGTAACACCAGTAAGACCCTGAGTGATGTCATAAGAAATCAGACGCTCAACACGAACCTTCTGACCACCGATTGACTTCAAGATTGTTCTCTTAGTTGTTGCAGACGCTGCACCACCGGTGTGGAAAGTACGCATTGTTAGCTGAGTACCAGGTTCACCAATTGACTGAGCAGCGATGATACCGATAGCTTCACCAAGCTCAACCGGCTGGTTGGTAGCAAGTGAAACACCGTAACAAGCAGCACAAACACCAGATAGAGCATCACAGGTGAATACTGAACGGATCTTTACAGTTTCAACATCAGCAGCCTTTAGGTTGTTAACGACCTGAAGGTTGATTGAGTCATTGCGCTTAGCAACAAGAGTTGATCCAACCTTCACATCTTCAGCAAGCTGACGCTGCATGACAGAAAGTTCGATGTTCTGGTCATCCCATGCACCATCAACGTCCTTTAGAGACTTCTCTAGGAAACGTGTTGTGCCACAGTCTGGATCGCGAACGATAACATCCTGAGCTACGTCAACTAGACGACGGGTTAGGTAACCAGCAGCAGAAGTCTTCATCGCAGTATCAGCGTTACCCTTACGAGCACCGGTTGCGTTAATGAAGTATTCAGAAGCGGTTAGACCAACTAGGTAGTTACCCTTTACAGGCATCGGAGCGAAGTCACCAGATGATGTTGCAACTGGTCCACGCATACCTAGAACAGAACGAACCTGAATCCAGTTACCACGAGCACCTGATTCAACCATCATGCGAATCGCGTTACCCATCGGCATTTCCTGCTGAAGGATTTCCTGAATTTCGTTAGTTCTCTTGAACCATAGGGCTCCAAGTTCGTCACGACGCTCTAGGTCTGTAATACCACCTAGGTCGAATGACTCTTGAATCTTGGTGTGTTCTTTTTCACCATCAAGAATCATCTTCGCGCGTAGCTTGTCGAACTTACCTTCAGAGTCGAAGTTTGCATCTGAGATAGCCATTGACACACCTGAACGAGTAGCCCAGTAGAAACCAGCATCCTTGATGCGGTCAAGTGCCTGAGCAACTTCAGTACGCTCGTGAAGTTCAACCATCTCTGTAAGGATCTGGCTGATCTGCTTCTTACCGACCTGAGTCTGTGTCCACTGGAAACCAGCAGGCAGAGTCTGAGCGAAGAGTGTACGACCAAGAGTTGTCTCCTGGATAACTCCTTCGATACGAATCTTGACTAGAGCCTGAAGGTCTAGGTTGTGTGAATCGAAAGCAAGCTGAGCTTCAGCTACAGAACCGAATACACGACCCTCTCCCATTGCGTTTTCCTTGACAGTTGTCATGAAGAAAAGACCAATGATCATATCCTGTGAAGGAGTAGCAACTGGCTTACCATCTGAAGGCTTCAAGATATTGTTAGAAGCAAGCATCAATAGACGTGCTTCTGCCTGAGCTTCAACAGATAGTGGAAGGTGAACAGCCATCTGGTCACCATCGAAGTCCGCGTTGAACGCAGCACAAACCAATGGGTGCAGCTGGATTGCTTTACCTTCAACCAATAGCGGCTCGAAAGCCTGGATACCTAGACGGTGAAGAGTAGGTGCACGGTTTAGTAGCACTGGACGCTCGCGAATAACTTCTTCTAGAACATCCCAAACCTGTGGACGGCTACGCTCAACCATACGTTTAGCACTCTTGATGTTCTGGGCGATACCCTGATCAACTAGACGCTTCATTACATATGGCTTGAATAGTTCCAACGCCATGATCTTTGGAAGACCACACTGGTGCATCTTTAGCTGAGGACCAACAACGATTACAGAACGACCTGAGTAGTCAACACGCTTACCCAATAGGTTCTGACGGAAACGTCCCTGCTTACCCTTTAGAAGATCTGAAAGAGACTTCAGTGGGCGGTTACCAGTTCCGGTAACTGGACGTCCACGACGTCCGTTATCGAATAGAGCATCCACAGCTTCTTGAAGCATGCGCTTTTCGTTGTTCAAGATGGTCTTTGGAACAGCACCTAGATCAATGAAACGCTTTAGACGGTTGTTACGGTTGATCACACGACGGTATAGGTCGTTTAGGTCAGAGGTAGCGAAACGTCCACCATCAAGCTGAACCATTGGACGAATTTCCGGTGGAAGAACTGGAAGAACATCCAACACCATTGAGGTGGTTGGAGTTGATGACTGTAGGAATGAAGAAACAACCTTCAGTCTCTTAATAGCCTGAGTCTGCTTTGAACCCTTGTTCTCTGCAATCTCTTTCTTTAGTTCTTCAGCAGTTCCAGCAAGATCAAATTCAGCTAGAACCTTCTGGACTGCAAGTGCACCAATCTCAGTGATGACGTAGTCACCGTAGTAGTAGTCGAAGTAATCGAATAGAACGTCGTTCTGAATTAGAGCACCTTCTTCTGCAGACAAGAACTGTCTCCAGGCTAGGTGTTCCTTCTGTAGTGAGTTTGGACGCTCTAGACGTGCATACTCACGAACAATCTTCTCTGTCTTCTTGCGGAAGTCATTGATACGAGTGTTTACGATCTTCTGAGCAGCTGCTTCACGAACAACACCTTCTTTACCTTCAGCAATAACTGCAGTGAAAGGCTTGTCTAGGTAGTTCTTCGGGTCATCAATTTCCATCTTGATCATCTGATCAATTGACTTGTGGAATTGTGCGTCAACCCAAACAGGAGCTTCCCACAACTTAACAGCAGTCTGCAGTGCAAGACCTTCTGAAGTTAGGAAGTCATACTCGTCCTGAGCAAGTTCCATCATCTCTGCAAAGCGAGAATCAAGAGTCTGCTTAACACGCTGGGTGTAGTCATCCTTGATTAGAGCCCAGTCAATTTCCTTGCCATCGTTGTCAATTTCCATGACGCGGTAAGCAGCAAAGTAAATGATCTTCTCTAGATCTTTTGGAGCCATGTTTAGTAGGTAACCCAAACGGCTAGGAACACCCTTGAAGTACCAGATGTGAGTAACAGGAGCAGCAAGCTCAATGTGACCCATACGCTCACGACGTACAGATGACTTTGTTACCTGAACACCACAACGCTCACAGACGATGTCCTTGAAGCGTACGCGCTTGTACTTTCCACATGAACATTCCCAGTCCTTGGTAGGACCGAAGATCTTTTCACAGAAAAGACCATCCTTCTCAGGCTTTAGGGTTCTGTAGTTAATAGTTTCTGGCTTCTTGACTTCACCGTTAGACCATGAGCGAATGTCATCAGAGGTAGCTAGACCAATTCGTAGGGAGCTAAATGTTTCGACGTCCATAATTATTCTTTTCTCTCGAGATTCGCTTAGAAGTTAGTGAAGTCAGTGTCGTTAGACAATGATTCGTTACGGGATAGGTTGATGCCGTCCATGGACTCAGTAGCCATGTCGCGTTCGAATTCTTCATCCTTTAGAGTCACAATCGCACCCTCAGCGTTTAGTACTTCAACGTTTAGAGCAAGGGATTGCATTTCCTTAGCAAGAACTCGGAAGGATTCTGGAATACCAGGAGCCTGGATGTTATCGCCCTTAACGATGGCTTCATAAGTCTTAACACGACCTGTGATGTCATCTGACTTGATAGTTAGCAACTCTTGAAGAGTGTGTGCTGCACCATAAGCCTGAAGAGCCCAAACTTCCATTTCACCGAATCTCTGTCCACCGAACTGAGCCTTACCACCAAGTGGTTGCTGGGTGATCATTGAGTAAGGACCTGTTGAACGAGCGTGAATCTTGTCATCCACTAAGTGGTGAAGCTTCAAGATGTACATGTATCCAACTGAGATTGGCATTGGGAAAGGCTCACCTGAACGACCATCGAACAGTCTTGCCTTACCGGTCTTGTCAACCAACTTCTGACCATCACGGTTAGGAAGAGTTGAGTCTAGAAGACCGATGATGTCATCCTTGTGTGCACCATCGAAGATAGGTGTTGCAACCTTTGTGCCAGGCTCTGCTGAGTGCAGTTCCTCGCTTAGGTGCTCTGCCCACTTTGCTCCAGGCTTGATTTCCCAACCCTGCTTCGCGATCCAACCTAGGTGTGTTTCTAGAACCTGACCGAAGTTCATTCGTCCTGGAATACCTAGTGGGTTCAAGATGATGTCAACCGGAGTTCCATCTTCAAGGAAAGGCATGTCTTCAACTGGAAGGATCTTAGAAATAACACCCTTGTTTCCGTGACGACCTGCGAGCTTGTCACCTTCGGTGATCTTACGCTTCTGAGCAATGTGAACAACAACTCTCTGGTTTACACCAGCAGCCATTTCATCATCGCCTGCTTCAACGTCGAATACGGTAACAGCAATAACTGTTCCAGCTTCACCGTGAGGCACCTTCAAAGAAGTGTCGCGAACTTCGCGGCTCTTCTCGTTGAAGATTGCTCTTAGCAAACGCTCTTCAGCTGAAAGCTCGGTTTCACCCTTAGGTGTTACCTTTCCAACCAAGATATCTCCTGGACGAACTTCAGCACCAACGCGAATGATTCCGCGCTCGTCTAGCTGAGCAAGAGCTTCCATAGATACGTTTGGAAGATCTGCAGTGATCTCTTCCTTACCTAGCTTGGTGTCTCTAGCTTCAACTTCGTGAGCCTCGATGTGGATAGAAGAAAGAGTGTCTTCTTTAACCAGTGACTGGCTCAAGATGATCGCGTCTTCGAAGTTGTGTCCTTCCCAAGGCATGAATGCAACTAGAAGGTTCTTACCTAGTGCTAGTTCACCCTGATCGGTTGCTGGACCATCAGCAAGAGTTTCTCCTGCTTCAACTTTCTGACCAACAGAAACAATTGCACGCTGGTTGATAGCTGTTCCTTGGTTTGAGCGTTCGAACTTGCGAAGAGTGTACTTCTCCTGCTTGTTGTCATCTCCTCTAACCACGATTGTGTCAGCGTCAACTTCTTCAACAACACCAGCACTTCTTGATAGAAGAACTGCGTGTGAATCCATTGCAGCTGCACGTTCCATACCGGTACCAACTAGTGGTGCTTCGCTACGGATTAGTGGAACTGCTTGACGTTGCATGTTCGCACCCATCAAAGCACGGCTTGAGTCGTCGTGCTCTAGGAATGGAATAAGTGATGTTGAAACAGATGCAAGCTGACGAGGTGAGATGTCGATGTAATCAACAGTGTCGTTATCAACTTCAACAACGTCACCCTTGTAGCGAGCGAATACCTTCTTGTTAGCAAAAGTCTTGTCAGCGTTTAGAGGAACATCAGCTCCACCAATAACCTTGCCGTCTTCTTCTGCTGCATCTAGGTAATCGATCTTGCCTGAAACTTTTCCGTTTACAACTCTGTTGTATGGAGTCTCAATGAAGCCGAATGCGTTGATACGTGCGTATGCAGTTAGGGAACCGATAAGACCAATGTTTGGACCTTCAGGAGTTTCAACTGGACACATACGACCGTAGTGGGATGGGTGAACGTCACGGACTTCCATCTGTGCACGCTCTCTTGCGATACCACCAGGGCCTAGGGCCGACAGACGACGCTTGTGAGCAAGCCCTGCAAGAGGGTTGTTCTGATCCATGAACTGAGATAGCTGGCTAGCACCAAAGAACTCTTTGATTGCTGAAACAACTGGACGTAGGTTGATCAGGGTCTGAGGAGTAATTGCCTCAACGTCCTGAGTAGACATACGCTCACGAACAACACGTTCCATACGGCTTAGACCAATACGAACCTGGTTCTGGATTAGTTCTCCAACTGAACGGATACGACGGTTTTGGAAGTCGTCGATGTCGTCAGCAGAAATTCTGATGTCTGTCTTCTTGCCTGACATCTTTAGCGCGAAGTTCATGTTGCTTGTGATGTCCGCTTTGTTCTTCAACGCAAGGTCGAATACCAAAAGGTACTTCATGGTTGCAACGATGTCTTCAACAGTTAGAACAGTGGTGTTCTCATCAACTGTTACACCTAGCTTGCGGTTTAGCTTGTGACGACCAACGCGTGCAAGGTTGTATCTCTTCTTGTCGAAGTAAACGCTCTTCAACCAAGCTTCAGCTGCATCTGCGTTACCTGACTCGCCACGAACCTTACGGTACATTTCCTTCAACGCATCTTCTTTAGTGATGATTGGAGTTGTGAATGCGCGTGACTCGTCGTAGTCCAAAGTGTTGTTGATTAGATCGATGTCGATCTCCCAACCGTTAGCTGGAGTTGCAACACTCTTAACATCTGAGAAGGCTTCTACGATTTCATCGCGTGAAAGACCAAGAGCCTTTAGGAAGATGGTTGCAGAAACCTTAGTCTTACGGTCAACCTGTACCTGAAGAATTGGCTTACCAAAACGTGAAACAGACTTACGGTCATCCTTAACCCATTCGGTTAGGAACTCTAGGTATGAACCACGTGAAGGAATGATCTGAGCCTTGTTGTTCTTAACGTCAAGGTTTCCTGTTGTGTTTGTTGAAACAGAGAAGTAAACACCAGGAGATCTAACTAGCTGAGAAACAACTACACGCTCTGTTCCATTAACAACGAAGGTTCCTTCGTTAGTCATGATTGGGAATTCACCCATGAACACGGTCTGGCTCTTGATTTCACCAGTCTTGTAGTTTGTGAACTCTGCCTTGATGTACAAAGGACGAGCGTAAGTCTTGCCCTTTACCTTGCACTGGTCAGGAGTATATGTTGGCTCATCCAAAGTAGGTGACTTGAACTCAAGACCCATCTTTGCTTCGCTCGGGTTGTTTGGGTTGTCTTCGATTGGAGATAGCTCCTCGAATACTTCCTCAAGACCGGTCTTGGCATCTGGGCCAACCTTGTCTCTCCATGACTTATCGCCGACAAGCCATTCGAAGCTCTCGGTCTGCAGGGTTAGAAGATTTGGAAGTTCAATTGGTTCACGAGTTTTCGCAAAGGAAAGTCGTTGTGCTGAACGAATGTTTTTGGTGGTTTTCTTGGCGGCCAAGATGATCCCTTCAAAGGCGGTTTACTTAGTTAGAACGGTCTATGGGATTAGTCCCTAACTTTGTCGCCAAAATATGCGTACAAAATGCGCAGCCGAAATATGCTTACGAGTTGTTGGGGAGCAAACCTCTATCTTATATGTCTCAATTAGGTATATGCAAGACAAATATTGGAAGAAAGTGACTAATATCCCCTCTGAAAACTTAGTCCCTAGGGTAAATCTTGTCCTTCTGATGTTCCTTCAGAACGGCATAAAGCTCTAATTGGTTGCCTGAAGTAAGAACAATCTCATCCAAAGCAGGGTTTAACATCAAAACTCTTACGCATCTGGCCTTCTTTGGGCCTATAAATAGGCTCTTTTTAGCCCCATTTTGATATTCCCCCAGTCCTGGAGAAAGGCAGCCAGCCATGCTTAGCTTTTTCCCCAAGATCCGCCTTTTTAGGGGTATTTTGGACCGAAACCTTGATCATTCGCTCTAATTCAAAGGCCACATAGCTCCTGCCAAGCAGGTATCGCTGAACGAGAGATAGCTTGATCAGGCCTATCCCGTCCGTGATAATCAACTTTGCCATGTAAAACCCCTAAATATTCGCTAATGCGTATAGGGAACAAGTTTATAAGCCCAAATAACTAAACAAGCCGCTTAATACTGATTTTTGGGATATTTCTGGCGGTGACGGTGGGATTCCAGGCTTCAGACCATTGGGGTAGCTAGTTCCAGTCGCGTCCAGAGAACAATATGTCTATGGCGTGACGTCTTTGCTCAAAAGTTGGTTGATATCCTCGGAGGTCTAGAACCACGTTCTCATAACGTATGCCTTCAGCCCCGAGTGCAGTAGCCCAGTATTCCGCCTCTCCGGCTGACTTGAACCTAAGAAATGACCCAATGTCCGTGCCCCAGCCCTCTACACACAAGGGATCTAGGCACAACTCGTCTGTTTTTTCCTCTGGATTGATATCCGTGTTAGCCGAAAGTAGATCTTGCAAGGTTGGGGTTGAAAAGGCGTGAAAACCGCCAAGTGCCTGCCAGGTGATTCCTAGAATGGTGACAAGAACTGCGAGCACTACGGCTCTAACTACTAATTTGCTCTTCATTGAATACCCTCCCACTCAGCCGAGCTCAATCTACATGTCTAATTATCAGGCTGCCAATATTATTTCTGGCGGTGACGGTGGGATTTGAACCCACGGTGGGCTTTCACCCACACAACTTTTCGAGAGTTGCACCTTCGGCCGCTCGGACACGTCACCGTTAGTTAGGCTACCCCATTGCCTAACTAGCTAAAGATCTAACCAATTCCTTATTGATAAAGAACTTCTCTCTTCCAGAGACCATGCTTGTCAAAGCTCCCTGTCTTTCTAGAGACTCAAGCCAGTTAGCTGCTGTGACTCTGGTGACACCGCATCTCTCAACTACCTGACCGATCTGGACATAAGGCTTCTCAAAGATCAAGGCAATAAGGGAAGCCTTGGTGTCATATCTTTCTCCGAAAGATAACTGCAAAGTGGTGATCTGCTTCAACTTTGAGGCAGATTCAACAGCTGAAACTCTGACTGCTTCAAGCATGAACAAAACCCAAGGTATCCAAGCATCTTTACTATCAACATCTCTCAGCCGCTTGTAATACTCATCTCTATGCTCAAACAAATACTGAGACATCTGAATAACCGGCTGCTTTAGCAATCCACTTGCCACAAGATGCAAGACATTCAAGACTCTTCCAGTTCGACCATTGCCATCACTAAATGGATGGATGGCCTCGAACTGGTAATGCGATAAGGCCATAACAATTAGAGGATGAAGAACATCCTCTTTATTTGCGAACACCTCCCAGTCAGAAATGAGCTCGTTTAATTCTGATGGAGCGGGTGGGGTGTAAATAGTTTTGCCACCGGATTGAATAACTGTTCCAGGGTTCTGCCTCAGCTTCATTTCCCTACCGAGCATTTCGCTGCAAACCATCGAAGCAAGCTTAAGAGATATCCCTCTCTTTGAGGCAACATCGATGCCTGCAGTAATAGCTTTACGCAATCTAATCGCTAAGAGAGTTTCAGTATCAATTTTTGAGGACGAGACATCGGCCTTGAATATTGAGTCATGGGTAGTAACAACATTTTCTAATTCACTAGAAGCCTGCGCTTCTAAAACAGGGATGGTGTTAATGAACACAGCAGAGTTATCTAATAGCTCAGCGATCTCATCCAATCGAGCTAAAGCGTTAGAAGCAGCGATCACAGCTCTAAAGATTTCAGGCACGGCAAAGTCGGCAGCAGGCGGGAAGGATTTCAAGTTCATCTAATCAAACTAACAGATATGTATAGTTTTTACTAATTTTTATACAGGTTGCTAAAACCTGTATAGGCCGGGAATTATCTCTTTTTTGCGAAGAACTCTTTGAGCTGATCTCTTGCTTCACCCTCAAGAACTCCGGAGATGACTTCGATCTCGGTTCCTAGACGTTTATCTCTGACTAGGTCATAGAGAGAACCTGATGCTCCGACTTTCTCATCCCAAGCTCCAAAGACCACTTTGTCGATTCTGGCTGCTTGGATAGCTCCGGCACACATCACGCAAGGTTCAAGGGTTACAACCAAAGTCAAACCATTTAGACGCCAATCCCCTAAAGCCTCTGCGGCTTCTCTGATGGCAAGGATTTCTGCGTGAGCAGTTGGATCTTTAGAGAGCTCTCTCTCATTTCGACCCCTGGCAATAATCTCGCCCTTGTCATCAACGATGACTGCACCTACTGGCACATCATCGGATACATCCATGGCTATCTGAGCTTCTACTAGAGCAGCCCTCATATATGGAACCCAAGTCTCGTTCACTACATCCACCTCACTAACGCTAGATTTAGCCTATGCGGATTCACGTGGCAGACCACCCATTAATAACTCACAAGTTAACTGTTCTTAGAGACAAGAACACCCCATCCCCTGTTTTTAGACAGCTGGTTGAAGAACTTGTAACACTTCTGGCCTATGAGGCAACTAGAGAAGTGAAGACAACTGAGGTAACTATTGAAACGCCGGTTACTCAAACTAAGGGAAGAATACTTTCTAAGCCTCGTCCAATCATCATTCCTATTCTTCGTGCAGGACTTGGAATGCTTGAAGGAATCGTAAAACTTCTTCCAACTGCTGAAGTTGGTTTCTTAGGAATCAAGAGAAATGAAGAAACCCTTCAGCCATATACATATGCAAACCGTCTACCAGATGATCTAACTGGAAGACAGGTCTACATCATTGACCCAATGCTTGCTACCGGTGGAACACTTATCGATTCAATCGATTACGTATTTGAAAAAGGTGCAACAGACATCACCTGCATTTGTCTTCTAGGAGCACCTGAAGGATTAGCTGCATTAGAAAAGCACCTGGGAGACAGAGACGTCAAGATTGTTCTTGGTGCTCTTGATGAAAAGCTAAACGAACTTGGCTACATCGTTCCAGGTCTCGGTGACGCTGGCGATCGTCTCTACGGTCTAGCTGACTAATTAGCCTTCAACGAACTAACAATTAGTCCAACCAAAGAGTCAATAGTTTCTGCAGTCTCTCTATAAACCTCTGCACTCTTTCCATAAGGATCTGAAACATCAACAGATGTCCCCGTCTCCCTGTTTGCATATTCAGAGATAGTAAAGAGCTTCTCAACGGCAGCAGGGAATCTCTGCCCCAGTTCATTCTTTTGATCCTGAGTAAAGGTAAGTATCACATCAGCTTCTTCAACTGTTTCCGTTGAGACCAAGGTGGAGCTGTGATCTTTAGGGCTGTAGCCAAGATTGGTTAGGGCATCTGCCGCCTGGGGGTTAATTGGTGAACCAGGTTTGGCATCTAGTCCGGCTGAGGTGGCATGGGCTGACCGGTATCTGGCTTGTTCATTGAATATCTGTTCAGCCATTGGGGATCTGCAGGTATTTCCTGTGCAGACGAAGAGGACAGTAAGGTCTGAATTTGACACTGCTACCTGCCTCTCTAGAGTCATCAAAACAACTTTCCCAATTGGGCGTTTTCAACTTGACGGACTTGGCTTCTGGTCCTAAAGTTTAGTTCATGACTAACACCGCTATTTCAAACACCATGTCGGAGGCGACTGTAATTCGCCCTGTCATGATGAGCGCTGTTATGTGTATGCGAATGTGTCGCTAACTTTCATAGCCGGCTAAGCCCGCTTCCAAACAAGTTACGACACCAACACCCCAGAAATAAGTCCTAATTAGGCACACCCTTCCCGCATACACAATCAAAGGATTAGAAAAATGACCACCACTGTAAACCCATTTGTAAGACACGAAATCACTCCTACCGAAGCCCGCGGCTTTGCTCTCTACGTTGGAATTGATGAAGCAACAGCTGAAGCTAATGGCACTTCCCTTGGAGCAATAGTTGCTGCTCTAAGAAACACTCTTGACTCAATCGCTCCAGGTCTTGCTGCTGAAACATTTGCTTCAGTTGCTCTTGCTAAGACTGGATCTGGTGGAAGAAACGTTGACGTTGTTAGAGCAGCACTTTCAGACCCTAAAGCTCTAGAACGTCTAGTTGATAAGGGTGAAGACGATGCGGCTAAGGGAGTTGTTATTGACCTTCAGCGTAGAAAAGTATTTATCGATGGTGACAAAGCTGACCTAACAAGCAAAGAGTTCTGTGTCTTGGAATATCTAGTTAGACACCAGGGAATCACAATCACTAGAGATGAACTAATCACAACTCTTTGGAACTGTGGTGGTGGACAAGACATCTATGGCAGAACTATTGATGTCCACATCAGAAGACTGCGTTCAAGACTTGTAGGTTACGAAGACATCATCAGAACTAGCCGCGGTGAAGGTT
>JBIILH010000082.1:0-4620 GCA_044232765.1 Rhodoluna sp.
TTAACCATGGGATCGCGGTAACACACGCGAATAGCAAAGCAGCCCACAAGCTGGGGCCAAGCCATTCAAAAACAGTTCCAAGAGTGGCAATAGTGGCGTTAGTCAAGAAGCCAAAGGCAGCAAGTCGAGCGGCTGTGCGTCCTGCATTCACAATTCCACAAAGCCAAGCCAGGGCGATAAATACTAAAGTCAGGACAGACGGGTTTGTAAATGGCCCGATACTTCCGCTAACTTGAGTACCCGGCGACCATGAGATGTTGAACACATAGAACAGACCATAAAGCAAAGCTATAAGTAACCAAAACCGCGTGACTTCTTCTACGGGCTCGAACTTAAAGAACCTTTCTCTCATTCCTGTAAAGCAATATCGCAGTTTGTCTTCTCTTGTTGGGCCTTTGATTCCTTTATTTTCGGCGTATTCAAGAATTGTGCCCAACATTGCTTCCCCGTTTTTCTCTCTCCAAGATTTTGGGTACCAAAGCAAGAGCCTCCCAAAAGCTTCCGCCTTCTCTCTCTCAGTGTTTAAATCCTGCATTTGGGAAATCCTCTAAATAGAACCTTCGGCCAATCCAAGATGACGGCTGGCTCGTCTAACAACTTCTTTCCGGGTTTCAAGTTCACTGATTAGTGCAATTCGCCCCATCTTAGTGAGCTTGAAGTATCGGCGAAATCTTCCATCTACAACAATTTCCTTATCAACCTCAACTAACCCGCTCTTCTGCAAACGATCTAGCGCTTGGTAGAGCGTTGGAACTTTGAGTTTTACTTGGTTGCCCGACAAGTCTTCCACTGTCGAGAGAATTGAATATCCGTGTTGAGGCGCGTCAGCGAGCGCCGTTAGTATCCAGAAAGTCGGTTCTTGCATATGTCCCTTCGATAATCAGTGTATTACAGCGATCAGAGCATTTAGCGTTCGGGTGGCTGGCTTAAATGGGCTGGATTCAGGGAGGACTACCCCAAAACTGGACTCTTGAAACGTAGGTAAAGTCGGGCTAAATACCCGAGTAAACGTGCAATCCCTTGAAGTACAGATTAACGATGGTGAAGTTGAAGATGATGGCTAGGAAGCCGATCAGGCTTAGCCATGCAGCTCTCTTGCCATCCCAACCCTTGGTTGTGGTGGCATGGAGGTAGGCAGCGTAGATGGTCCAGATGATGAATGTCCAAACTTCTTTTGTGTCCCAACCCCAGAAGCGGTGCCAAGCCTTGTCAGCCCAGATAGCTCCTGCGATAAGAGTGAAGGACCAGAGAATGAAACCAATGATGTTGAACTGGTAGTAGGTTCTCTCAAGCTTCTCTGACTTAGGGAATACCTTTAGAAGCTTGGTGAAGGCCTTACCTGCCTTCGACTTAGAGTCCTTGATTCTCTTTGTCTCTTTCAAGATATGGATCAGAGAAAGAGTTGCACCAATGGTGAAAAAGGCTGTTGCCAGGATGGCTACACTCACGTGAATAACTAGCCAGTAGTCCTGAAGAGCTGGAACTAGTGATTCAACTTGAACATAGAACAAGGTGTTGGCTGATCCAATGATTAGAACTAGGAAACCAACAACAAATGGGGCGATGAACTTTAGGTCTTTGAAGAAGAGAACCAGCAGGAAGATTGCTGAGACGACGAATGCTCCGGAGATAGAGAACTCATACATGTTTGCCCATGGCACTCTGTTAGCTGCAATACCTCTAGTTAGAACACCAACGCCATTAGCTAGAACACCAATACCCATTAGAACTAGACCTATTGTGTCTAGACGATTAGCGAATGCATCCTTCTTACCCTTGCCACCGGCTCTCTTAGTCAGAGCCCAAGCTAGAACAATGAATGAGAAGGCATAGAAAGTAAGTGCTACTAGAACGATGATTCTCGAAATGGTAGCGAGCTCTGGGTTTAGTGCAATTTCTGGTGTCATATACTCTTCTTCTTTAGTGACTTGGCAACATCTTTCACTAGCTTGTCTAGTGCTTTATCTTTTGACTTGGTTAGTGCTCCAACTTCAACACTGCCTTTAGAAATCTTCACCCACACTCTTCTACGAGGAATGATGAGCATTAAGACTAAACCAAACAAAGTTGTTAGAGCGAAGATAAGTACCCATAGATCTAGTGGGTTATAGGTGATGTCAATGGATGCGAATCTTCTAAGGTTCTTGAACTCAACAGTTCCTAGATCATTAGGTAGCTCGACTGTTTCACCGTAGGTAAGTTGCAGAGCCTTAGTGCCACTCTTACCTCCAGCTACCTGCTTCATTGAGTGAGTATCTAGCTTGTAGGCATTTACTGCCATGCCGCTATCTAGACCAAGGTCTCCAACATAGACGTTCATGGTCATTAGAGGATTCAAAGGGAATGGGTGGTTAGAGGTCAGGGCACCTGACTCTAGTTCAGCAGCTGTTGGATAGAAGAAGGCAAGCATTGCGAACTGATCAGGGTTAGCATCAGGAACCTTGATAGCTCCGAGAGAAGTTAGGTTTCCATCTTGAGGTAGGAAGACTACCGGTCCACTGAAAGAAACAACACCGTCTTTATCTCTGACAACAATTTCAGGCGCATAGCCATTACCGGTGATGTAGACCTTTGCTCCTGGCAGGTGCAAAGGTTCGTTCACTCTGATCTGGCCTTTTGCTTCTAGATCTGTAGGAGAGTTCTTAGTTGAAACCTTGGCGATGAAGTCCATCGGCAACCCATAGTTGTTCGGGTTTTTGTAGTCATAGGTTGTGCTAAATGAATCTAGTCTCAAACTAAATGGTTCAAAACTATTTTTATCAAACAGAAGTCCTGGCGCAAGGAAATCATAAGAAGCTTCGTTGTTTACAAAAGTATCGCCTTCAACCAATACTCTCTGCCCTGCGTAAGACAAACCTCCACCAAGGCCAACTGCAATCAGTACTCCAATAAGAGATAGGTGGAAGAACAGGTTTCCTGTTTCACGAAGGTAACCCTTTTCAGCTCTCAGCTCGTTCTTAGTTGAAACAACTTTGAACTTTCTCTTCTTCAGATACTCAATTGCTTTTTCTAAGTTCTTTTCAGTTGCATCGAGTTTCTTATAAGAAGGAAGTCTTGAAAGATTGGTTGGTGCTGCAGGTGGATCAGATCTAAGAGCTTTGTAGTGAACTCCAACTCTAGGAATTACACAGCCAATCAAAGAGATAAACAACAGAATGTAGATAGCTGAGAACCAGGTTGATGAGTAGACATCAAACAATTGGAAGTTATCTAGCCATAGGGCTAAATCAGGGTTGTTCTTGAAGTAAAGAACAACACCGTTAGGGTCAGCACTTCTCTGCGGAAAGACAGAACCTGGCACAGAAGCAATAGCTAAGAACAACAGTAAGAACAGAGCAATGCGCATGCTGGTTAGCTGACGCCATAGCCATCTAAGCCAAGACTTGAAAGATAGATCAGGAGCTTCAATAGGTTCGCTGTATTCCTTACGAACTACATATTTAGATTGCCGGGATGAAGACACCACTCACCTCCGAGATGTAGTCGATAACGAACTGCCATAGGCCTGTTAGAAGCAATAGCCCTAGAACAATAAGCAGAACACCACCTGTGATGTTGAAGGTTCTGATGTTCTTCTTCACAAAACCAATTGACTTAGTAGCCCAGCTAAAGCCAGCTGCAGCAAGAACAAAAGGTAGACCTAGGCCTATTGAATAAACAGCAGCCAGGAATGCCCCTCTGCCCACAGAACCAGTATCAAAGGCAAGGTTTAGAACAGCACCGAGGGTTGGGCCAATACAAGGAGTCCAACCAAGTCCAAAGACAATCCCTAGTAGTGGGGCTCCTACTAAACCAGCACTTGGCTTGATGTTTAGCCTTGAGGTTCTTTGAGCAAAATCAAAGCCACCAATAAGAACAATTCCTAGAAGTAGAACTAGAACACCTGATCCTCTTTGCAGCCAGTTCTTTACTTCTCCAGAGAAGATTGAACCTAATCCACCAAAGCCTGCACCTAATGCAACAAACACAGAACTGAATCCTGCAACAAACAGAAGAGATCCAACAACCATTCTTGATTTGGTGTTAGCAGACCCCGAAACAATTCCTAGGTAGGCAGGAAGTAATGGAAGAACACAAGGACTAAAGAATGAAACCAAACCAGCAAGCAGAGCTACAGGTGCTGCCACCCATAACGGTCCTGTTGTTATCGCTTCAAAATTCAATCTGCTGAACCTTCTTTGATAACAGAAGTGATGAGAGCTCTAAGTGTTGACTTCTCAGCGATACCAAGAACTCGTGCGGCAGGTCTTCCTTCTCTATCAATAACTAAAGTTGTCGGGACTGCTGAAGGACTAACTACTCCTGTGAAGGCTAGAACAACATCACCAGTGTTTGTATCCATGATGCTTGGGAAGTTGATCTTGAATTTTCTCTTGAAAGCATTTGCTGTGTCAGCGCTGTCTCTAACGTTCACTCCAACAAACTGGACTTGTCCTTCAAACTCATTTGCAAGCTCTACTAGATCTGGAGTTTCAACTCGACAAGCAACACAGGCTGCGTACCAGAAGTTAATAACAGTGATAACACCCTTAAGGTTTTCAGAACCTAACGGCAAACCATCATTAGCAATACCGCTCCAGGAAACTGCTTCTGCTCTATTTGCTGGTTTGATTTCAGTTA
>JBIILH010000083.1:0-4548 GCA_044232765.1 Rhodoluna sp.
TGTGATTTGAATGCTTTAGAGAAAGCACCATTTACCAATGACTCAAGGCGACGTTCAAAGTTCTCTACAAAGCCCAAAACTTTTCCTTACTCGCTGTATGACAAGTTTAAGGTCACAGCCCAAATAAAGGGCTAAGGGCTTGAAATATAGGGTTTCTGGAAGAAACCTGCCAATTAGGTGCAGTAAACCTGAAATTGCCTAGGTGAAGTTTCAATCTTCTCTAAATTGTCTATGTCAGACAAAAACGAAAGTAGATGACATGAACCTAAGAAACAAAGTAGCAATCATTTCAACATCAGTAATCACTGTTTCAGCATTGCTCCTAGCATCCCCAGCTCTTGCTCATAAGAATCCAAATAAAGGGTCAGTGAAAGCAACCGCTTCGTCAGTAGTGGCAACTCCAACAGCTTCCCCTACAGGATCCCCATATGCTTCACCAAAAGCGCCAAAGTTTGGTCATAAGCATGGTCATGGCAAGGGTCACCCAGGCAAGGGCCACAAGAAGGGCTCTAAGTTTGTAACTCAGAGCGTCACCGTTGATGTTCCAGAGACCGGAACCTACCAACTAGTAGTTACTGAAGTGAAGCCAATCAAGGCAAGGCCTGCACCAACAGCTAGCCCAGTTCCTACATACAGTCCTGTACCAACCGCAAGCCCTGCTCCAACAGCTCTGCCAGTTCGTGGCGGCCACAGCTTCACAGTTCCAGTAACAGGAACTGGTTCACAGACAATCACATTGAAACTGCCTCACCCAGGCAACTACACAGTTTCACTTGTGAACGTAGTTTCAACTCAGAACATAACAGCAGCAAAATAAGTTTCATTTCTCTCCTTTCTGATAAGAAATAAACCCCAGGTGTTATCACCTGGGGTTTATTTTGTTAATTCTTGTAATTCTTATTTAGCCAACCTGTTGGCGACGCTTTCCTCTAGTGTGCTGATCTGTGTGAACTAAGTTAGCTGGATCTGTGTTGCAGCTATCACAAAGAAGAATTAGGTCACGGCATCCAAGGAATAGACAGTTGCGGAAAGTAGATGTTGGTCCTTCACACTTTTCACACTTACCAATAGTTTTAGCATCAGGGGTGAAGTCAATGTTTAGACGATCATCAAATACATAGAGAGAACCTTCCCATAGAGACTTATCTCCTTGGCTTTCTCCGTATCTAACGATTCCACCATCAATCTGATAGACCTCTTTAAATCCGTTATCAATCATGATTGCACTCAAGATTTCGCAACGAACTCCACCTGTGCAATAGGTGACTACAGGACGATCTTTAATGTCGTCATATTTACCACTCTGAATTTCTGCAACAAAATCGTGGGTTGTTTGAACATCTGGAACGATAGCATTCTTGAACTTACCGATAGCTGCCTCAAAAGCATTTCTGCCATCAAAGAAGACAACCTCATCCCCTCGTTCAGCTACTAGCTGGTCAACTGCAGCAGGCTTTAGATGCTTGCCACCATTGGTCACACCTTTTTCAGTTACCTTGATGGCATCTGGGGCATCGAATGCCACTAGCTCATTACGAACTCGTACCTTTAGGCGGGGAAAGTCATTTCCATTACCCATTGACCACTTGAAGTCAATCTTTCTAAAGCCTGTGTATTGCTTTGTGGTCTTTACATACTTCTTTAGGGCAGACATGTCTCCGCCAAGGGTTCCATTGATCCCATGCTTAGAAATAAGGATTCTGCCCTTCAAACCAAGGCTCTCGCATAGGTTCTGCTGCCATAGCTTTACAGCCTCCGGGTCCGAGATAGGAGTGAAGCCGTAGTAAAGGATAATTTTTTGTAATTCCACGCTTCTAAGTTTAGAGATATCCAAGGGCTCTCAACAGCCCTAGAATTACCACATGACTGACATTAAAGGAATTAACACCCACGGTTTCGACCACAGCGTTCGTCCACAGGACGACCTTTTCCGCCACACCAATGGTGACTGGCTCAAGAATGAGGACATTCCAGCCGATCAGGCTGTGCACGGATCTTTCTATAAGCTCCGTGATGACTCAGAAGATGCTGTTAAAGCAATCCTTGAAGAAGCTCAAGCAAACTCAAAGCCTGGTGTTAGCCAACAGATTGGTGACATGTATGCATCATTCCTTGATGAGGCAAGAGCTAACGAACTAGGTGCAGCTCCAATTGCAGCTGACCTTGCTCGTATCAAAGCAACAGACTTTGCTGGAATTACACATCTTCTAGGTGAACTAGAGCGTGGAGTAGTTAGCGGAATCTTTGGCATGTATGTCAACAACGATCCAGGTAACCCAGAGCGTTACCTAGTGAACATGTACCAGGGTGGACTAGGTCTACCTGATGAGTCTTACTACCACGATGAGAAGTACGCAGCATATAGAGATGCTTATGTCCCTTACATCTCAAACATGTTGCAGCACGCAGGTTGGTCAGCAGCAGATGCAGATAAAGATGCACAGACCATCATGAACTTTGAAACTAACCTTTCAAAACTGCACTGGAATGTTGTTGAAACACGTGATGCAGAAAAGACTTACAACCTAATTACATTTGCACACCTAAAGAAGATGACTCCAACATTTGATTGGGATGCTTACCTTAAGGGAATGGAATTAGATTCCAAGATTCTTTTTGAGAGCGTTGTAATGACTCCTTCATTCTTTGAAGGATTAGATTCTGTATACAACGAGGGAAACCTTGATGCAGTTAGATTGTGGTTGCAGTGGCAGGTTATTAACTCAACAGCTCCTTACCTAAGCGATGACTTTGTTAACACACGTTTTGATTTCTATGGCAAGACTCTTACCGGTCAGCCAGAGATGCGTGCACGTTGGAAGCGCGGAGTTCAGCTTGTTGAAGGTGCACTTGGTGAAGCAGTTGGAGAAATCTATGTTGCTAAGCACTTCCCACCTGCAGCTAAAGAGAAGATGGATGAACTAGTTCACTGGTTGATCGAGGCTTACCGCGAGAGCATCACAAACCTAACTTGGATGACTGAAGAGACTAAGAAGAAGGCTTTGATTAAGCTTTCTAAGTTCAACCCAAAGATTGGTTACCCAAGCAAGTGGAAAGACTACTCAGCTCTAGTTATCGACAGAAATGATTTGGTTGGAAACATCAACCGTTCTTCTGCTTGGCAGCTAGCTAAGGAAGCGGCGAAGATCGGTGCTCCACTAGATCGTGAAGAGTGGCACATGACTCCTCAGACAGTCAACGCTTACTACAACCCAGGTTTCAACGAAATCGTTTTCCCTGCTGCAATTCTGCAGGCACCATTTTTTAGTTTGGATGCTGACGATGCAGTTAACTTCGGTGGTATCGGTGGAGTTATTGGTCACGAGATTGGTCACGGATTCGACGACCAGGGATCAAAGTATGACGGAGACGGTGCACTTGTATCTTGGTGGACTGATGAAGACCGCGCAGCTTTCGAAGAACTAACCAAGCAACTTATTGCTCAGTATGACGAACTAACTCCTGAAGGTTTGAGTGACGAATACAAAGTAAACGGTGCTCTTACTATTGGTGAGAACATCGGTGACCTTGGTGGAATCACAATTGCTTACAAGGCATACCTAATGAGCTTGAAGGGTGAGGAGCCACCAGTAATCGATGGACTAACTGGAGCTCAGAGATTCTTCATGTCATGGGGTCTTATCTGGAGAGGTAAGTCAAGAGAAGCTATTGCTATTCAGCGTCTAGCTACCGACCCACACTCACCAAGCGAGTTCCGCTGTAACCAGGTTGCAAGTAACTTCGATTCTTTCTATGAGGCATTTGATGTCACAGAGAACGATGCGATGTGGCTAGAGCCTGACAAGCGCGTTTCTATCTGGTAAGCACTAGTAAATAAGTGAGACTTTGGTTCCGCCTTGTATGGGCTCATCTAAGTTGGCGTTGGCGTAGCAAGTTAGTACCAGGCGATGCCAGCATTCGATCTTTTAGAGTGTGGCCGACAGACATCGATATCTTCCTCCACATGAACAATGGAATCTATCTAACCCTGTTGGACCTAGCTCGCTTTGATCTATTGAAGCGTGCTCGTACCTGGCAAAAACTAAAGAAGCACAAAGTGCACCCTGTTGTCGTTCAAGAGACCATCACTTTTAGAAAATCACTAACTCCTTGGTTGAAGTTTCAGATTGAAACTAAGGTTCTTGGTTGGGATGAGCAAGCATTCTTTGTTGGACAACGCTTTGTTGTTAAAGGCGAAATCTACGCTGAAGCTGTCGTGAAACTTAGATTCCTAAAGTCCCCTAAGGGAACTCCAACCCCTACAGAGATAAATGAGCTTGCTGGTGGTTGGCCTGCTGAAGTTCCAAGGCTACCAGACTGGATTGTTCAGTGGAATAAAGCAGCGGCATTACCTAAGGGCAAAGAACCTGCTCAATCTGATTGGTTAACAAAGTAAAAAGAGTAAGGTAAAGCCATGACTGACCTACCAATTACAAGAGTGTTCACAGATTCATTCGGCGTTGAAATTACCTATTACGTTTGGCCTGTTGCTAAACCTAAAGCTGTAGTTCAGATTGCACATGGTCTTGGAGATCACGGCAGAAGATA
>JBIILH010000084.1:0-4510 GCA_044232765.1 Rhodoluna sp.
CCAGCTCCAGCAATGATTACCTTGATTCCACGTCCCGCTGCAGCCTTACCCCACTCCATCATTAGATCAGGGGTTCTGTGTGCTGAGAGGACTTCAACTTCGTATTCAATACCGAATTCTTTGAGGGCTTGAGCGGCATCACTCATCACTGCCCAGTCGCTATCGGAGCCCATTACAACACCAACGAGTGCTTGAGCCATGGGTTTCTCCTAAGTAGATGCTGCCTGTAAAGCAGATAAGTTCTTCTCTATGATTTTAGATTCGCATCCAGCAAAATCAGGTTAGGCTTGCAGCCCTTTCCAGACTCTGGACGCTATTTCTCTAGCATCAGCCAAGGATTCATTTGATTTGGCAGTGATGTGTCCCATCTTTCTACCAGCTCTAGGAGCTTTTCCATAGACGTGGACATGAGCTCCATCAACATCACGATCTTCTAAACCAAAGTCATTGGTGTCGTTCTGCCCAAGCAGATTCAGCATCACTGAATAGGCCTTTGTTGGAGAGGTGTCTCCTAGAGGCATATCTGCAACAGCCCTGAGGTGTTGTTCAAATTGGCTAGTTGTAGATCCTTCAATACTGAAGTGCCCTGAGTTGTGTGGTCGCATTGCAAGTTCATTGACCAACAGCATTCCGTCTTCTGTTTCAAATAGTTCCACTGCCAACACACCCGTTACATCCAAACCAATCGCAATTGTTTTGGCTATTTGAGAAGCAAGTTCATAGTTGGCATTCGGAGCTGGTGAATTCACTTCTGCGCAAACACCATCTTTCTGAATGGTTTCAACTAAATTCCAACTCGACCAACTACCAGATCTGTTTCTTGCAGAAAGCTGAGCTAGTTCCCTCTTGAAATTAACTTTCTCTTCAACAAGTAGTGGTTGATTCTTTGAAAGCCAATCAGCAGCATCAGAACTTGATCTGACTACCTTCACACCTTTGCCGTCATAACCACCGGTAGGTGTCTTGAGTATTGCAACGCCACCATGGGCTTGAATAAAGTCATCTAGTTCAGAAGCGTTAGTTACCTTCGCCCACGAAGGACATGGAACTCCAAGTTCAGTAAGTTTTGCTCTCATGTCTAATTTGTTTTGAGCAAAACGTAAGGCCTTTGAAGAAGGCTCAACCACAACCCCTTCTGACTCCAAGCTCTCTAAGACACTAAGAGGAACATGCTCGTGATCGAAAGTGATTACATCAACTGTTCTAGCGAACTCGCGAACTATTTCTAGCTGGTTGTAATCACCGACTTGGGTTGCTGCCTGTTTAGCTGGGCTACCTTCAGTTTCAGCTAACACCTTGATGTCTAGGCCCACAGTATTAGCAGGTGCAATCATCATTCGGGCTAGTTGCCCGCCACCGATTACTCCAACTGATATAGCCATGGTCTATTTTCTCATGTCTGGAGTTCGAGATTTCTTGGCAAGAAATTGCTCGATTTCTTTAGAAAGCTTTTTGGCTTTTGGCACCCGAGCCAGAACCAGATCTTGTCCAAACTCACGGTGGATACGGACATCTCCTGCTCCTTGAAGCCAAGCACTAACTCCCCTTGAGATACTCACTCCAGTTACTTCTCCCCACGCGACTTCTTCAGTCTTTGTTCCAAAGAGGCCTGAGTGAGCAACTACTCGAGTGCTGGTTAATTCATATCTATTGGTGAAGAACTTTAGCGATGGGATGAACCAAAGGAAAAGGCCAAGGAGTAGAGCAAGCCCTAGAAGAACTTGGTGCTGCCAGATTTCAGTCAGTTTTGAATCAACAAAAAAGAATAACCCCGCGTCGAGACCTAAAAAGATAACTGGGTAGATAAGTGCTGCCCCATGTCTTCTGAGTAGAACAAAACTCTGCTCTTCGAAGGATTGTGTTGAGGACATCTAACTATTGTCGCAAGTGTTGAATGTCGCCCGCTGCAACGGCACGAATCTCAAGGGGATCTGACATAGCAACCAAAAGACGACCGGTGGCATCTAGCCCAACTGCTTTGCCTGAGAATTCACTGCCGTCTGGCAAAAGTACTTTCACGCTTGTCCCAATTGTTGATGTAGCTTCCTGAATAGACTGCCTCAAACCTGAACTCTCAGCATCACCTGATGCGTCAGAGAACTCTTCATACAGTCTCTTGAATGAGGCTAGGTATCTAACTAGGACATCATCTAGTTCAAAATTTTCCACCCCATGCAATTTAAGTGAAGTTGCCTTTTCAATAGGCAATTCCTCTTTGCTTTGCTTTAGATTGAGCCCTGCCCCAATGACCACTCCATCACCAGAAGGCAATACTTCAGCCAACAATCCTGCGATCTTCTCCCCCGCTACCAAAACATCGTTCGGCCACTTGATGCTGACCGGTGCTTCTTCGATAAGAGAAGAAACAGCATTCTTCATAGCAAGTCCAGCAAGTAGTGGAAGCCAGCCAAAGCTACCCATTCCAAACGTTGTCGGTCTTAGTAATACTGAGACGGCTAGCCCAGCTCCTGGCTGGGCAACCCACTGTCTATCTAGTCTTCCTCGGCCTGCAACTTGGTTATCTGTAACAAGAACTGAAAAATCAGTCCATAATTCAGGTTTACTTGCTGAAAGGCTAAGTAAATCGCTGTTTGTAGAGCCTGTTTCAGGTAAATACTCAATTCTGGAGGCGAATTCGCTACTCAGTTTTAGTTCCATAGCCTCTAGGTTAGACCCTCCAACCGACACGTCTTGGATAGAGTTGCAGTTGAGCCAGAGAACCTCTGCACAAGATAAAAATTGGAGACAAGCTTTGACCGATAAGAATACGCCTGACCTATCTACTACTGCAGGCAAGATCGAAGACCTACGTAACCGCTACCACGAAGCTGTTTACGCAAGCGGTGAGGCTGCTATTGCTAAGCAGCACGCTAAGGGTAAGAAGACCGCTCGTGAGCGTATCGAGCTCTTGCTTGACCCAGGCTCATTCGTTGAAATGGACGAGTTTGTTAGACACCGCTCAACAGCTTTCGGCATGGACAAGAACCGCCCTTACGGTGACTCTGTTGTCACAGGTGTTGGAACTATTGGTGGTCGTCAGGTCGCTTTGTTCTCTCAAGACTTCACAATCTTTGGTGGATCTCTAGGTGAAGCAGCCGGTAACAAGATCATCAAAATCATGGACCTAGCTATCTCAACCGGTGTTCCTATAATTGGAATTCTTGATTCAGGTGGTGCTCGTATTCAAGAGGGTGTTATCGCTCTAGGTAAATATGGTGAAATCTTCAAGCGTCACACTATGGCATCAGGAGTTATTCCTCAGATTTCTATCATCATGGGCCCTGCTGCCGGTGGTGCTGTTTACGGTCCTGCCCTAACTGACTTTGTGATCATGGTTGATAAGACTTCAAACATGTTCGTTACCGGTCCTGATGTTATTAAGACTGTTACCGGTGAGGTAGTTGAGATGGAAGAACTTGGTGGAGCCCTAGCTCACAACAAGACTTCAGGTGTTGCTCACTACCTAGCAAGCGATGAAGATGATGCATTGGATTATGCAAGAACTCTTCTGAGCTTCCTTCCAGAAAACAACTTGAGTGAACCTATTCACTACGAGAGTGAAGAAGCTCTAGAGATTACTGATGAAGACCGTGAACTGAACACAATCATTCCGGATTCACCTAACCAGCCTTACTCAATGATCAAAGTCATTGAGTCAATCGTTGATGACAACCAGTTCTTAGAGGTGCAGCCACTATTTGCACCTAACATCCTGATTGGTTTTGCCCGCGTAGCAGGACAATCAATCGCTATCGTTGCTAACCAACCGAGTGCTCTTGCTGGAACTCTAAACATTGATGCTGCTGAAAAGGCTGCCCGCTTTGTTAGATTCGCTGACGCATTCTCAATCCCAGTACTAACTCTTGTTGACGTTCCAGGATATCTTCCTGGAGCAGATCAGGAATGGGCTGGAGTTATCCGTCGTGGAGCTAAGTTGCTTTATGCATATGCAGAAGCAACTGTTCCCCTAGTAACTGTTATTACTCGTAAGGCTTACGGAGGTGCATACATCGTTATGGGCTCTAAGCAACTTGGAGCAGATATCAACCTTGCTTGGCCAACAGCTGAGATTGCAGTTATGGGTGGACAGGGTGCTGTAAACATTTTGTTCCGAGACAAAATCAAGGCAGCTGAAGAAGCTGGTGAAGATGTTAAGAAGGTAAGA
Source organism: Rhodoluna sp. (assembly GCA_044232765.1). Lineage (GTDB taxonomy): Bacteria > Actinomycetota > Actinomycetes > Actinomycetales > Microbacteriaceae > Rhodoluna. Next base: position 4,166 of record JBIILH010000084.1, read on the forward strand.
GCGCAACTTGCTGCCGAATACACCTATAACGTTGCTAGCCCTTACCTTGCTGCAGAGCGTGGTGAGCTAGATGGAATCATTGAGCCTGCTGCTACTCGAATCAGCGTTATCAAAGCTCTTGCTGCTCTAAAGACCAAGCGTGCAACCACTCCTCCTAAGAAGCATGGAAATATCCCACTTTGATAAAGCCAGAACCTATCTCTGAAACCATCAAGGTCCTTGCTGGTAGTCCAACCCCTGAGGAGTTGGCTGCAGTTGTTGCTATCTTGGAGGCTGCTCACGCTGAGCAGGTCACAGAAGGTAAGAAGAAGATAAAGAAACCTGCTTCTTCTTGGAGTCGAAACA
>JBIILH010000085.1:0-4488 GCA_044232765.1 Rhodoluna sp.
TCGAGAGCATTTAAGGAGTAATGATGTCAGAACGCGTAGTGCTTGCCTATTCAGGTGGTTTGGATACTTCCGTTGGAATTGGTTGGCTAAAAGAGGCCACTGGCAAAGAGGTTGTTGCTCTTGCTATCGATGTTGGCCAGGGTGGCGAAGACATGGATGCAATCCGTCAGCGTGCTTTGGACTGTGGTGCTGTTGAAGCCATTGTGATTGACGCTAAGTCTGAGTTCGCTGATGACTACCTAATGCCTGCACTGAAGGCTAATGGTCTGTATCAAAAGAGATACCCGCTGGTATCTGCTTTATCTAGACCCTTGATTGGTAAGCACCTAGCTAGCGTTGCTAGAAAGCTTGGGGCAGACAGTGTGGCTCATGGTTGCACTGGTAAAGGTAATGACCAGGTTCGCTTTGAAGCAGCTGTTGCGGCTATCGCACCTGAATTGAAGTCAATTGCTCCGATTCGTGATCTAGCTCTTACTAGAGATAAGGCAATTGAGTTTGCTGAGAAGAACAATCTTCCAATTGCTCAGAATAAGAAGTCTCCTTATTCAGTTGACCAGAACGTTTGGGGTAGAGCTGTTGAAACTGGCTTCTTGGAAGACCCTTGGAATGCTCCTATTGAAGATCTTTATTCATACACGCAAGACCCAGATGTTTTTAGAGAAGCAACTGAAATAACAATCCGTTTTGAATCAGGTATTCCTGTTGCCATTGATGGAGTTAGATATTCAGCCATCGACTTGATTCAGAAGATGAATGTTCTAGCTGGTGCCCACGGTGTAGGTCGTATCGACATTGTTGAAGACAGACTTGTTGGTATCAAGAGTCGTGAAATCTATGAGTCACCTGCAGGTATCGCTTTGATTGCTGCACACGAGGAATTAGAGAACCTAACTCTTGAGCGCGATGTGAACAGGTTCAAGCGAGGCATTGAAGCACGTTGGGCAGATCTTGTTTACGAAGGTCTATGGTTCTCGGGTCTCAAGAGATCTCTTGATGTGTTCATTGATCACACCCAGGAGCATGTGACAGGCGATGTTCGTCTGAAGATGCAGGGTGGCAGGGCAGTGGTTACTGGACGTAAATCTGAAGAGTCTTTGTATGACTTTAGTTTGGCAACCTATGACACTGGCGATACTTTTGACCAGTCTCTGGCTAAGGGCTTCATTGAACTATGGGCATTGCCTAGCAAGATTGCGGCAAGAAGAGATGCAAATAGGAATAAGAAGTAGTCATGTCTGATTCATCTTCACTATGGGGCGGTAGATTCTCTGGAGCTACCAATGATGCTGTCGCTGCTCTGAGTAGATCAATTCATTTTGATTGGCGTCTAGCTACATACGACATCAAAGGCACCAGGGCACACCTTCTAGCTCTTCGAGCAGCAGGTTATTTAGCTGAAGCAGAGCTAGTGAAGCTAGATAAGGCTTTAGCAGAACTAGAAAAGAGAGTTATCTCAGGAATGTTCGTAGCTAAAGCTACCGATGAGGATGTGCACAGTGCTTTAGAGCGTGGACTAATCGAAATGGTTGGACCAGAACTTGGTGGAAAGGTAAGAGCTGGAAGATCTAGAAATGACCAGATTGCAACTCTGATTCGCATCTACCTTTTAGACCAAGCAACACTTATTAGAACTGAGATTCTTCAGTTGATTGATGTTCTGACTACCTTGGCTCAGGAGCACCTGAGCGAGCCAATGCCAGGACGCACCCACTTCCAGCATGCTCAACCAGTATTGCTATCCCACCACCTCCTAGCCCACGTGTGGCCTCTAGTTAGAGACCTAGAGCGTTTGGCTCAGTGGCGTGAGCGAGCATCATTCTCTCCCTATGGAGCGGGTGCTCTAGCAGGTACTTCTCTAGAGCTAGATCCAAACATTGTCTCTGAAGCGCTCGGCTTGACAGCTCCGATGGCTAACTCAATGGACGCAACATCTTCTAGAGATGTTGTTGCTGAGTTTGCATTTATCGGAACCTTGATTTCGATCAACCTGTCTCGCTTTGCTGAAGAAATAATCATTTGGGCTAGCGCTGAGTTCAACTATGTGAAGCTTGCTGATGCATTCTCAACTGGTTCATCGATCATGCCGCAAAAGAAGAACCCTGACGTTGCGGAGCTAACCAGAGGTAAAGCTGGTCGAATCATAGGTGACCTAACTGGTTTGCTGTCAACTCTCAAGGCTCTGCCTCTGTCATACAACAGAGATCTTCAAGAAGATAAAGAACCTGTATTTGATATTGCCGACAGCTTGCTTTTGATCCTTCCTGCATTCACTGGAATGGTTGCGACCATGGAATTCAACACTGCTCGTATGGAAGAGCTTTCTTCAGCTGGTTACTCACTAGCAACAGATGTTGCTGAGTGGTTAGTGAAGCAAAGAGTTCCATTCAAAGAAGCTCATGAAATAACTGGAAAGCTAGTGGCATTTGCTGAAAGCAATGAGCTGGAACTGAGTGAAGTCTCTGATGTTGAGTTCGCAGCCATTAGCAAACATCTAACTCCTGAGGTTAGGGAAGTGCTGAATGTTGCGGGTTCTATTCGTTCCAGAAGCGGCACGGGTGGAACTGCAGTGCCTAGAGTCCTAGATCAGATCAGTGCATTGCGTAAAATGGTGCCTAGCGAAAACAGATAGGTTTTACTAATGGCCACAAGCGATGCACTTGCAAAACAGAGCAATGACTCTGGCTTCTCCGATGTATGGGAAGAACTGAAGTGGCGTGGTCTAGTAGCTATCTCAACTGATGAAGTAGAACTGCAAAGTGCTCTAAAGTCATCAGCACTTACTTTTTACTGTGGTTTTGATCCAACAGCACCGAGCCTGCACCTAGGAAACTTGGTTCAGCTTCTGGTTATGAGAAGACTTCAGCTTGCAGGGCACAACCCACTAGTTCTTATCGGCGGGGCAACAGGTCTAATTGGAGACCCTAAGCCAAATGCAGAGCGAACATTGAACACTAAAGAGACCGTGGCTGAATGGGTTCAGAAAATTGGCAAGCAAGCCAAACGATTCCTATCTTTCGAAGGCTCTAACGGAGCAAAGCTCGTGAACAACCTTGATTGGACAGAGTCACTGAGCTCAATTGATTTCCTAAGAGACATCGGCAAGCACTTCAGAGTTGGCAAAATGCTTAGCAAGGATGCCGTCTCAGCTCGTTTGAACTCAGATGCGGGTATTTCATTTACTGAATTTTCATACCAAATCCTTCAGGGAATGGATTTCCTAGAGCTTTACCGCAGAAACAACTGTGTTTTGCAGGTTGGTGGCAGTGACCAGTGGGGAAACCTAACTAGCGGTACAGATTTGATCCACAAAGTCGAGGGAAAGAGTGCATTTATCCTGGCTACACCTCTGATTACTGATTCAGAAGGGAAGAAGTTCGGTAAATCTGAAGGAAATGCGATCTGGTTAGACACAGACCTGACTTCTCCATACGCTTTTTACCAATTCTGGCTAAATGTTGAGGATTCAAACACCATCAACCTACTAAAGGTCTTTACTTTCTTGAGCAAAGCCGAAATCGATGATCTTGAGGCACAGCTTGTTTCAGAACCTCACCTAAGAGCAGCTCAAAAGAAGCTAGCTTACGAAGTTACCTCTCTTGTTCACTCAACATCTGCTACCGATGCAGTAATTGCAGCATCCCAGGCACTATTTGGGCTGGGAGAGTTAGACCAGTTAGATAAGGGCACTCTGGAGGCGGCACTTTCCGCTCTTCCAAACACCAAAACCCAATTAGGAGCTGGTGTAGCAGAGCTATTGGTTGAGACAGGCCTTGTTGCCAGCCTGAGTGCTGGTCGCAGAGCTATTGCCGAGGGTGGGGTCTACCTCAACAACCTAAGAATTGACGATGAAAAAGCCACCCTGGATCAGGCGATTATGGGAGAGTTCGCAGTGCTTCGCAGGGGAAAGAAGACTTTGGCTGGAATCTTTATCCAAAAGTAAAGATACTCCCTGGCTTCGATTTGACTTGATTGTTATTCAGGCGTAATCTTTTACCTGTTGCCCACAGTTTGAGAAATCTATTTTATGGATCTCGGCTCAAGTGCAACCAATCAGCTCCCAGAAAACCCAGTAAATTGGCGACTCTGGGGCAGATTGAACTTCCACTTCGAGTATCTAGATTTTTCTAGAATTAATGCGTATGTCTATTTGACTTATGCTCAAAAAGTGGTAAGTTAGTGAAGTTGCTCTGCGTGGGCCCCTAACCGGAATCCGCAGATGCATCCGATCCTTGAGAACTCAACAGCGTGCACAATGTCGATGCCAAGAACCTGGCTTCAATAAGGCTTGCCTTTTTGAATGTTCAGTAGTAATTGGATTAGACAGATTGTCAGACAATCTGACTAGTCAGATCAAATTGATGCCCCCATTTTCCGGGGGTTTCGTAAAACTTGGGCCAAAGCTTGCTTTGGTCCTAAAAAACTTTTACGGAGAGTTTGATCCTGGCTCAGGATGAACGCTGGCGGCGTGCTTAACACATGCAAGTCGAA
>JBIILH010000086.1:0-4426 GCA_044232765.1 Rhodoluna sp.
GAGTAGACCTTGATGAGACTTACGAGTGGGGTATCGAAGAACTAGCTCGAGTAGTTGCTGAACAGAATGCAGTTGCTAATGAAATCAAGCCAGGTGCAACTGTTCAGGAAGCAATTGAATTCCTAGACAACGATCCTTCAAGAAAGCTTCACGGTACTGATGAACTTCAGCGTTGGATGCAGAAGCTAAGCGATGCTGCTATTGAAAAACTAAGTGGCACTCACTTCGACATTGCTGAGCCTCTGAAGAAGCTAGAGTGCATGATTGCACCTACTCAACACGGTGGTATCTACTACACAAGCCCTACCGATGACTTCTCAAGACCGGGCAGAATGTGGTGGTCAGTACCAGTTGGTGTTACCGAGTTTGACACTTGGAGAGAAACCACAACTGTCTATCACGAAGGTGTTCCAGGACATCACCTTCAGATTGCTCAGAAGGTTTTTAACAAGGCAGAGCTGAACTCATGGCGTCGCCTTGCTTCATGGTCATCAGGACACGGTGAAGGTTGGGCTCTATACGCTGAGCGTCTGATGCAGGAACTTGGTTTCCTAGATGATCCAGGTGATCGTCTTGGAATGTTAGATGGCCAGCGTATGCGTGCAGCTCGTGTAGTTCTGGACATCGGTGTTCACCTTGGTAAGCCAAGACTTGATGGCACTGGCAAGTGGGACTTTGACTACGCACTTGATTTCATGAGCAAGAACGTAAACATGAGTGAGCAGTTCATCAACTTCGAAGTGCACCGCTACTTCGGTTGGCCTGGACAAGCTCCTTCGTACAAGATCGGTCAAAGAATCTGGGAGAACATCCGTGATGAATATAAGGTTCGTCAGGGAGCTAACTTCAATATCAAGGACTTCCACATGAAGGCATTGAACTTGGGAAGCGTTGGGTTAGATACACTAGAAACAGCGTTGCTGGGATAGCAAACGACGGTCCGAAACCCCCTTCCTAGAAGGGGGTTTCTACTTTAACTTGTCCCCTTAAATGGGGACTTAAGTTGGAGCCTGATTTCCACAATATTTATCCCAATGGAAATAGTTTTTCATTAGGTGACGACAGTTAGATCTAAGGGGTCTGAGAAATCACCGCCAGGGGACGGGCCAGGTTCTACGTAAGTAGAGCCCAGGCCCGTTGGGGTTTAAAGACGAAGTGAAAGAACCGGTTGTGCTTGGCCCGGAATGGTTGCAACAACTGTCAACCTAAAATCTTCACCCTTAGGGCTTCTAATTGTTACACGACCTTGGGTAACTACTTGAAGTGAATCAACGGCTTTACTCAGTAGTTCGTCTCTTTCTTTGGCTGAGAGAGAATGAGTTCCACCTTCATCAAGAATAAGAACTTCAACCCCAAGGTTTCTAAGTCTTTGAATCTCATTGCTCATAGCTCGATTTAGTAGTTCTCGACCTCGAAGGTTATCTCTAAGAGTTGCTTCCACTAATTTTGCCGATTGTCTAAGGTCTTCATTAAGTGGACCTTGGGAATCTTTAATAACTGATAACAGTGGAACTGCTGTTCCTAACACTTGGGATAGCTGTTGTTGACGTTCACGAGAGGCAGCTTCCAACTCAGCAATCTTGGTGCGGGTTTCAATTTCCTTTGCTCTGAACTTCTCTGATTCACGAGTAGCTCTAGCGATACCTCGAGAAACAGCAAGACCTGCTAGAACGAACACAAGTGCGCCAACTAAACCCGCGGTAGCTATTGCCCCTTGGCCATACTCAACAATTAAAACCGTTAGCAGAACTGCAATACCAATCAAAGCTAACCGAGCCTGCTGTCTAACCGCTGTTGCGGTTAGCAACAAAGCAGTGCCCATAACTACCCAAGCTCCAATGCTGTGATCATCGATTAGCTCTCGTTGAGCGATGATTAGAGTTGGCAGAGCCAATGCAGCACCTAGGTTGAAAAACGCTTGCCATCTAGGCAATTGCAGGCCTCTGAAGAAAAGTAGCGTAGCAGCGGCAGCGTAGGCGTAAATAATCAGAGCAAAGATCTCTAGATAGCGAGTGCTAAAACCCAGCAGGAATATCGACTGGATTGGAAGGTACAGGGCATACACAAAAGGAACTATGGAGGCGATAATGCGGCTAATTGAAATCATTTCTTGCTCCACTCCAGGACAACTGTTGTGCCCTGTCTTGGCTGTGACACTATGTGAGCTGATCCGCCAACAGCCTCCATGCGACCAATAATTGAAACCTTGATTCCCATTCTGCTGCGATTAACTTGGCTCATCCTAAAGCCCTTGCCGTTATCCAAAATCACTATCTTGATTCCAGCTTTGCTGGATTTAAGACTTAGCTCTCTGGATGCGTTAGGGCCTGCGTGCATTAGGGAGTTATGGATGGCTTGAATGGTTGCCTCGGTAAGAGCAGACACAGTCTCTGCATCCACGGAAATACTAGTTCTGCAATTCTTCTTGGATTTGATCTTTGGATCTATACGTTCAGCAGCCAAAATAATGGAGTCAAAAAGTTCGCTGCAGTAAACAGGTGCTTGGGCCATATCCCCTCTTTGAACTTCAGAAAGTTTTCTGAGTGCACTGCCAGCGAGTTCAGCGCTAGCCTTTGCTTCTTCAACGTTCTTCGCCTGGGTCGCACTTATTAGTGCCGTTAAGACACTGTCATGAATTAGACCATCTAGACGCAGCCTCTCTTTAGCTTTTGCTTCTGCTTCCGCCTGCTGAACTTCCGCTCGAATAGCTTCTGAGTTGGCTTGATCTGATCTGTTGGCTGCTTCTCTAATCATTAGGGCAATAACAGAGATTGAGGCATTGGTAAGGAATGTGTAGAAACTGTCGGTGACAATAGTGATTCCCGCATGTGAACCACCCATCGGAAGTGAAAACATATATTGCACCAGACCGATGAGAGAGACATAGTAAACAAGAGCAAAGCGCCAGCCAAAACTAAGCGCTACCGCGATCCAACCAGTGTCTATCCCCCACCAAATCCATGGATAGAAGGAACCATCCTGCGGCACATCAGAGTTGAGCACAAAAGGCCAACTAAGCACCATAACCACCATGTAGAGAGCATGGATTCTAAGAAATAGGTAGTTAGCCTTACCAAACCAGAATGAATAAGTAAAAGCGATAGTCGTGCACCACAAAACTATGGTCAACGCCCAGGCAAAGGGTTGGTTCAGATACTTGAGCTGACTGTAGAAGTTCAGTCCACTCTCAATACTCAAAGCAATAGCACCAGCTGCGAAAGTGCGTCCAATTAGCCGATCGACTCGTGCTCTTGCAACCGTTGCTGAAAAAGGCATTAGATGAGATCTTCCCCGAATAGACCATCTTCGATGAGTCTGATTAGTAACTCTGATTTACCCGTGACAGGTCTTCCAACTTTTGAATACTTGTCTCTTGCTCTGTCGATGTGTTCTTTCACCGTGTATTTACTCAAGGAGAGTTCATAAGCAACACTCTTGAGCGTCATTCCTGAGGCATAAAGTTTCACAACTTGCAATTCACGTTCAGATAGATTGGCTCTGAAGGAAACGTCGTTATCAATAGCAGCAACTGTCTCTGTTGTGTTGATTGTAATTCCATTAGCACTCAGTCGAATGGCTTCAAACAGGTAGCTCATGTCTTGGCCCTTAGCTACAAGACCTTCAGCACCTTCACGTAAAGCTTCGTTTACTTTGTCCTTGTTATCGGCAATGGAGTAAATCAGAACCTTGGTTCCATACTCAACTAAAGCCTTCACGTTACTTGAAGGAGTAGAACCATCAGCTAGAGAAAGATCTAGAACCACCACCATCGGTGGTTCTTGTAGTTTAGCTAGCAACGCTTCAACTGAATCAGCATGATCAAGAACCACATAGCCAGCCTCTTGAGCTCCTGCCTTAACGCCAAGCCTTACTGAATCGTGGTCATCCACGATTGCAATAGTGATTAGGTTTTGGCTTGAAGTCATCGAACTAGGCTCACCACAGTTTCAAAGTGATGGGTGTGAGGGAAGAGATCAAAGGCCTTGATGCTGGCAATCTTGTAGCCACCCTCAGTTAGCGGAGCAAGATCTCTAGCAACAGCAATAGGGTCACAGGCAACATAAATCAGGTGATCCGGCGAGAGAGTAAGCAATCTCTCAATCACATGCTTACCAGCACCTGATCTTGGTGGGTCAATAATGACTGTGCTGTTTGGCTTTAGTTTCCCGTGTGAAGCAAGTTCATCTAGGAATCTCTCTACAGGAGTTGCAACAGATTTAGCTCCCTTGATGTCAATCAGGTTTCTTCTAGCATCTTCAGCTGCACTCTTGCTTGCTTCAACAGTTGTGATTTGTAGATCTAGTCCGAAAGCTGCAGCTAGAGCACCGCTGAATAATCCAACACCACCGTAGAGGTCATAGTTCTGAGCATTCTTGTCAAAGTTTTCAGCCTTAGCTAAAAGAACTATTTCTTTAGCAAGAACATT
>JBIILH010000017.1:0-13094 GCA_044232765.1 Rhodoluna sp.
TATTGGCAGAAATTGCGAGTGAGTTCCTACCTGCTGGTGTGTTCAACGTTGTCACCGGTAACCGTGACACAGGTCGAGCGATGATTGAGCACGAGATTCCTCAGATGGTTTCAATTACTGGTTCTGTTAGAGCGGGTATGGAAGTAGCGAAGAGTGCAGCTGTTGATCTCAAGAGAGTTCACCTTGAACTTGGTGGAAAAGCACCAGTGATTGTTTTTGCTGATGCAGATCTACAAAAGGCAGCAGCACAGATTGTTGTTGCAGGTTTCTTCAACGCAGGTCAAGACTGTACCGCTGCAACTCGTATCTTGGTTCACGAGAGTGTTCACGATGAGTTTGTTGCTCTGCTTACTGAAGAGGTAAAGGCAAACGCAATCACTGGAGACCCAAGCAGAGATGACATCTTGTTTGGCCCAGTGAACAACGTCAACCAGCTTGCTCAGGTAACTGGTTTCATTGAACGTCTGCCAGATCACGCATCTATTGCTATCGGTGGTAGTGCAATCTCAGGTGCTGGTTTCTACCACGAGGCAACTGTTCTAACAGGGCTTAAGCAAACAGACGAACACATTCAGCGTGAAATCTTTGGACCAGTAGTTACAGTTCAATCATTCAAGGACGATGCAGAAGCTATGCGTTGGGCAAACGATGTGAAGTATGGTTTGGCTTCATCTGTATGGACCAGCAACCACACCCGAGCAATGCGTTTTGCTAAGGGATTGAACTTTGGTTGTGTATGGATCAACACTCACATCCCACTTGCTGCTGAAATGCCTCACGGTGGATTCCGTCACTCAGGTTACGGAAAAGATCTTTCAATGTATGGCTTTGAGGACTACACCCGAATCAAGCACGTCATGAGCTACATCGGAGACTAGTTTCTAGCCAAACAACTAACTGCCCGTTATCCACATAAAGATAACGGGCATTAGTTTTACCCTGTGATTAGGGCAACATCTAATCATGCGCTGGTTTGCCCTCATTCCTGGACTACTACTTGGTGTAGTAATGGCACTGGTTACGGGTATGTGGCAGTTTGCTCTTTTCACATTCGTCAGTGTCTTGTCTGCCGCCTTGACTATGGCTTTGATGCGTAAAAAACGTAAAGAACCAGATGAAGACTTCAGCGATCAACCGCTATGGGTAACAGCTAACGCATTGGCAATCGGGGATAAAGTCCTATCTAAATCAGGGTGGCTTTTCAAAGAAAATTACAGCGACATCTTCTTTGAACACTTCAACAAACTCTCCGCCGAACGAGAAGTCCGGAATCGAACTCAGGAACTTGAGGCTTCGTTCTATAGGTCAAACCGGGTTGGGCAATTACCCTTCTGGGCAGGTGTTGCAGAAGGCAACAACCTTGAGTTTGATTTAGTCAAAGATGGACCTCATGCCCTAATAGTTGGCTCAACAGGCTCGGGCAAGAGTGAATTTCTAAAACTCATTACCTCTTCAATGCTGGTTGGTGTTCGCAAAGGCCAGCTGCAGTTGGTGTTAGCCGATTTCAAAGGCGGAGCAGCCCTTAGAGGCCTAAACGACCATCCTGCTTCACTCACACTAGTTACCGACTTAGACGAAGGCAGGCACGAGAGGTTCTGGCTTTACCTAGCTGGGGAGTTGAAGAGACGTGAACGGCTTCTGGCTCAAGCAGGAGTTTCATCTATAGATGCATATCCTGAGTTAGCTCGAATGATTGTCCTTGCCGACGAGCTCCCCGCCATAATCACTTCCCATCCTTTGGCTATTGGAACTCTTGATGCCATTGCAGCTAGAGGTAGATCTTTAGGCGTGCACTTGATAGCCACTAGCCAATCGCTCTCTGGAATTCCTAGAGCACTTATAACTAACTTGAGTATGAGGTTTGCCTTAGGGGCCATGGACCCAGGGGATCTTATTTCCCTGCTACCTGGAGTGAGAGCTGGAGTCTCTAACTCATCAAGAGCAATAGCAATCTGGGGCAGTAGCACTATTGGTTTTGACTTTCCAATCTCTAAATCAATACCTAACCTCAATGAAACAAAATTGTTTCCAGATCTTGTGGATGGTTGGACGAATGGTCTTCCGCTGAAAGTCATTTCTAAAGATGGCCTGCTAGGAGTTTTCGATATCCCCATTCAACAACGTTTTGAAAACTTTACTTTTGCAGAACTGAATGGCAATTCACTTCTCGTTGTTGGAGCAAGTGGCTCTGGGAAGAGTACTTTCTGTAATTCTGCATGCAGTAATACAGATGCAATTGTTTTGGACTGCCCAACAACCCAAGAGCTTGAAGAAGCTTTTCAAAGTGGGCGGCAGATTATCTGTGCAATGTCTAGTTCATTCCTCATGCCGCTATCGCTTCAGCGTAGATTTGAAAATCTAATTTACTTGCGACAAGGCAATCTAGATCAGCATCTCGCAGCAGGTTTGCCTAAGAATCAGTGGAATGAAAAACTACCTGAAGGAAGGGGATGGTTCAAGAATTTTTCGATTCAGTTGGCTATGCCAGAACCTTTGCTGAATCAACAAACTCAAGTCCGTGAGCCTCAGCTACAGGCTGGCTAACAAGCTTGCCATCATGAGTGTTTAGGCCAAGTGCTAGCGCGTTGTCTTGCTTGCAAGCTTCTAACCAACCCTTGTTCGCAATAGCCTTCGCATAGTTCAGGGTTGCGTTAGTAAGTGCATAGGTAGAGGTGTGTGCAACAGCACCAGGCATGTTTGCAACACAGTAGAAAACAGAGTTGTGAACTTTGAATGTTGGTTCAGCGTGCGTGGTTGGTCTTGAATCTTCAAAACATCCACCTTGGTCAATGGCAATGTCAACTAGAACAGATCCTGGCTTCATCTTCTTTACCAGTGCATTGGTGACAAGCTTTGGAGCTTTTGCTCCTGGAATCAATACAGAACCAATAACCAAATCAGCTTGAGTAACAGCACGCTCAATCTCGAAGCTGTTGCTCGCAAGAGTATTCAAACGTCCTGCATAAAGAGCATCGAGTTCTCGAAGACGGTTGATGTTGGTATCTAAAACAGTTACGTCAGCTCCAAGACCTACAGCCATGGCGATTGCGTTAGTTCCTGCAACACCTCCACCAAGAACTACAACCTTGGCAGATCTTGTGCCAGGCACTCCACCCAAAAGAATTCCATGCCCACCGTTTTGAGCAAATAGAGTTTGTGCTCCAACTAGAGCAGATAGACGGCCAGCAACCTCGCTCATCGGAGCAAGAAGAGGTAGTTGTCTGTTTGGGGTCTGAACTGTCTCGTAAGCAATAGAAGTTACCTTCTTGGCAACTAGTTCTTTAGTAAGTTCTAGGTCTGCTGCTAGGTGAAGATATGTGAAAAGTACGAGACCAGGACGAAGATAGCCATATTCGCTAGCGATAGGTTCCTTAACCTTAAGAATCATGTCTCCGGTGTTCCAAGTGGTTGCGGCGTCAGGGACGATGTGTGCTCCAGCTGCTGAATAGTCTGCATCAGAGATACTTGAGCCTTCGCCGGCACCTTTTTGAATGTAAACCTCGTGGCCTGAAGCTACGAGTTCGTGGACTCCCGCTGGGGTAATAGCGACGCGGAATTCGTTGTTCTTGATCTCTGCAGGGACAGCGATCTTCATGATTCTCCTCTAGGTGGGAGCTACCTTGCTCCAACCACATCAAGAATACCCCAATTCATAGGGCATTATCTGAGCACAATCGGGGCCAAAAAGGCCCCTGAAAAGAGTTATACCGATTTGGTCTTTTTGCCTATAAATCTTGCGGGGTGTGGCATTATTTTAAGCAATGCGTTCTTTCGCGCAGTCGGTGCCCAAACTCGGCCGTCTGACGGCCCTTTTATATAAGGAGCAAAAGGTTATGAACCAAAACCTTCCAGAAGATCCACAACTACGCGAAATGGTTAAAGCTGCTTTAGCCCACAAAGTAACTCGTCGAGCAGTTCTAGGTGGTGCAGTTGCAACTTCAGCAGCAGCTCTACTGGCAGCATGTGCTCCATCAGATAAGCCGAAGCTAACTCCAGCTACCGATGTCAGTGATTCAGACCCAACTCTTATTTGGAGCAACTGGTCACTTTATGTTGACATCGATGACGATGGAAACTACCCAACACTTGAAAAGTTCAAGAGTGAGACTGGTATCACAGTTACCTACCGCGAAGACTTTGACGATAACGACTCTTACTACGGAAAAGTTAAAGACCAGCTAGCTCTAGGTCAAGACATCGGTGCAGACATCACTTGCCCAACCTCTTGGATGGCTGCTCGTTGGATCAACCAGGGAACTGTTCAGACTTTTGACGATGCAAATCTTCCAAACAAGAAGAACCTTCAGCCTGCTTACCTAGGTGAGTCATATGACCCGGACCGCACCATGTCACTTCCATACCAAGGTATTCTTGCCGGTTTTGCTTACGACAAGCAGGCTTACAAGGATGCAACAGGTAAAGAAGCTCCTGCTGTTATTGAAGACCTATGGAACCCAGCACTTAAGGGACGAATTGGTGTTCTAAGCGAGATGCGCGACACCGTTGGAATCGTATTGATGTCCCAGGGTATTTCTATTGGTGATGCAAACAGCCTGACTGAAGATGCGTTCATGGCTGCAATTGAAGTTATTGAACAGCAGGTAACAGCCGGTCAGATTGCTCGCATCAAGGGAAACAGCTACAAGGATGATCTAGTGAACGGCGATACCATTGTTGCGATCGCTTGGTCAGGGGATATCATTCAGTTGAACGCTGAAGCAGGTTACGACCGCTTCGGTTTCGTCCTCCCTGAATCAGGTGGAACTATCTCAGCTGACTGTTTCGTAATTCCTATGGGAGCTACCCACAAGAAGAACGCTGAGAAGCTAATGAACTTCTACTACGACCCTTATAACGCTGCTGTGTTGGCTGCATACGTAAACTACATCACACCAGTTATGGGAGCTAAGGAAGAAGCAATCAAACTTGATCCAGCTCTAGCTGACAACCAGTTGATTTTCCCGAGCGAAGAGTTCCTATCTTTGACTCAGGGCTTTAGAGCTCTTGATGGTAAGGAAGAGCAAGCGTTCACAAAGGCATTCCAAAAAATCAAACTAGGCGCGTAGTGGCAAAAGAATTTATTGCCCGCGGAGCTGACTTAGAGCTTAAGAAGATTCGCAAAGAGTTCCCTGGTTTCACTGCAATTGAAGAGCTTGACCTTCACGTCCCAGCAGGGGAGTTCTTTGCTCTGCTAGGTCCTTCAGGTTGCGGTAAAACTACAACTCTTCGTTTGGTTGCTGGTCTTGAAACTCCAACCTCCGGAAATATCTTTATCGGTGGCGAGGATGTAACAGAGACTAAGCCTCACGAGCGTCCAGTCAACACTGTGTTCCAGTCTTATGCCCTTTTCCCTCACATGAATGTGTTGGAGAACGTAGCTTTTGGTTTGCGTCAGCGAAAGATTGACGAGCCTCTAGTCAAAGCTAAAGAAGCACTAAACCTTGTGCAGCTAGCTCACCTAGCAGACCGTAAGCCACAGCAGCTATCTGGCGGTCAGCAGCAACGTGTTGCTCTAGCTAGAGCATTGGTTAACAGACCTTCACTTCTATTGCTAGATGAGCCACTTGGTGCACTGGATCTCAAACTACGTCGCGAGATGCAGATTGAGTTGAAGGCCATTCAAATTGAAGTTGGTCTTACCTTCTTGCACGTGACTCACGACCAAGAAGAAGCTATGGACATGGCGGACACTGTTGCTGTTATGAACAAGGGTCGCATTGAGCAGATGGGTGCACCTGAAGCTCTGTATGACAGGCCAAAGACTGTGTTCGTATCTAAGTTCCTTGGTCAATCAAATCTTTTGGTTGGTGAAGTTGAATCAAGTTCAGCCAACTCCGTGAGCATTGAGGTTGCAGGAAACAAGATTTCTGTTCCAAAGGCTAGAGCTGAAAAGCACAAAGGAAAGATTGCGATTGGATTTAGGCCTGAGAAGGCTACTTTCACATCTAAGAAGCCAACTGCTAGCTCTTCAACTAACATCATCGGTCCTGGTGAAATTATTGACATTAGATTCACCGGTGTTAGCAACCAGTACCTGATTCAAGTTCCAGGACTTGGAAACCTAACTGTGTTTGCTCAAAACGTTGGTAAGTCACCTGTTACTGAACTTGGTGAAAAAGTATGGATTTCTTGGTCAGTTGAACATTCATTCGGTCTAGCTGATTTACCTAACACAGGCAAAGCGGTCTAGCGAAGATGGCCTTCGCAGCTTTCAGTTCTAGTAAGCCAAAAGGTTTTTCTAAACCTACAAAATCAGGCAAGGTAGCAATCGCGCTACTCGCACCTGGGCTTGCTTACCTGGGAGTTTTTTTCCTAACACCTCTTATTGCTCTGATTATGGTTTCCCTTCAGGCACCAGATCCTGATGGCTTCATTGGAGATTACGTAGCAGCATTTGAATTCAACAACTACTTTGTAGTTGTCTCGGACTATTTTCCACAAATGATGCGATCCTTTGGATATGCACTTGCAGCTACTGTTCTTGCTTTAGTTATCTCCTATCCATTGGCTTACTTCATTGGTGTGAAGGCTCGTCCTTACCCATTGCTACAGAAGCTAATGCTTACCTTGGTTATTGCTCCATTCTTCATTTCGTTCTTGCTTAGAACTCTCGCCTGGAAGCAGATCTTCTCTAACGAGTCATGGATTGTGACAACCCTGCAGCAGCTCGGTCTTCTTGAGTCAGATCAGTACGTTGTTGGTACACCGTTCATGGTTATCTTTGGTCTTACCTATAACTTCATTCCATTCATGACCCTTCCTCTCTACACATCTCTAGAGAGACTGGACACTCGCTACCTTGAAGCAGGTTCTGATCTATACGCATCACCTTCAAAGGTGTTTAGAAAAGTAACTATTCCTCTTTCAATGCCCGGAATCATTTCAGGTACTCTGCTTACCTTTATCCCAATTGCCGGCGACTACATCAATGCATCGGGAGACTTCCTAGGGTCGAGTTCAACGGCCATGATAGGAAATGTTATCGAGTCGAATTACCTCATAAGTAATGACTATCCGGCAGCTTCTGCACTATCTGTTCTTTTGATGGGTGCGATTCTGATTCTTGTTGCAGGCTACGTCAAGAAGTCTGGAACGGAGGATTTGCTCTAATGAAATTTAGTTTGGGTAAATACGCTTTTCCTTTGTATGCGATTCTCGCTTTCATTTATCTGTTGATTCCAATTGGCTATACCTTTGTCTTCTCATTCAACGATTCCCTAAAGACCAACCTTATTTGGCGTGGTTTCACTTTTGATAAGTGGACAAACGTTTGTGATCGTGAAGGTGTTTGTGAAGCATTTGGTAACTCCGTTCTTATTGGAGTTATTTCAACTATTGCCGCCACAGCTCTTGGAACCATGATCGCAATTGCTTTGGTTCGCTACCGCTTCAAGTTCAGAAGATCAACAAACCTTCTCTTGTTCTTGCCTATGGCAACTCCTGAAGTTGTTCTAGGTGCCGGACTTGCATCTCAGTTCTTCAGCCTTGGAGTCGAAAAGGGAATTGGAACCATCATCCTTGGACACGTTGTGTTCTGTTTGTCCTTCGTGGTTGTAACCGTGAAGGCAAGAGTTGCAAGCCTTGACCCAGTATTGGAAGAAGCGGGTAAAGACCTTTACGCTAACCCAAGACAGGTGTTCTGGAAGATTACCTTCCCGCTACTTCTGCCAGGTATCGCTGCAGCTGCTCTACTTTCATTTGCTTTGAGCTTTGATGATTTCATCATCACCAACTTCAACGCTGGTGCAGATATGACATTCCCTCGCTATGTATTCACAGCTGCTGCTAGAGGTGTACCTGCTGAGGCAAACGTTATTGGTAGTGCTGTGTTTATTGCAGCTATCCTGCTGGTACTCGTTACACAGATCAACGGCGAACGTAAACGCCGTCTCTTACTCAAAAAGCACTAAGCAAACAGCGAAATAAGAGCTTCTTCGAAGTGAGCTCTGTGTCTTTCAACATCCTCAATTGTGTGAGCTGGTGACATTAGAGCCATGTTATGGAATGGTGTCATCAAGATGCCACGGTTTAGAGCGTGGATGTGAAGATACTGCTGTAGTTCAAAGTCGTCTGCATCGGCAGCTTCTCGACCATTCTTAGGTGCTTCTGATCGGAAAGAGTATTCAGCTCTACAACCCAACTGGCTAACCTGCCAAGGAGCTCCATACTTAGTGATCAAGTCTTGAACATTCTTAGTCCAAACATCACAAAGAGCCTCCATAGAAACGAATGCTTCAGGAGTTAGCACTTTGGTTAGTGTTGCAGCGATAGCTGCCATTGATAGAGCGTTACCAGCTAGAGTTCCACCAACACCTCCTACGTCAATATGTTCTAGGTGAAGACTCTTTTGAACTCTTGCAGTTAGTTCTGCTGTCATACCAAAAGCACCTGCAGGAATACCCGCACCGATTGTCTTACCTAGGACAACTGCATCAGGCTGAAGGTTTCTTCTAGCGGTCATTCCGCCAGGACCCTCACTTAGAGTGTGGGTTTCATCGATGATCAGGATTACGTCATATCTAGTGCAGAGCTCTCTCAAGCCTTCTAGGTAACCAGGTTCTGGAAGAACGATTCCGATGTTGGTCATTGCAGGTTCGATTAGCATTGCTGCTACCTCACCGGTTGCGAAGGCTGCTTCAGCAGCCTCTAAGTCATTGAAAGGAACAACGATAGTTGTTTCGCTTGGATCAACCTGAGGGCCAATGTTGTTCTCTCGGCTAACAGTGTTTCCATTGTCATCAAGAACAGCAAAGGTTTCATCAACTGTTCCGTGGTAGCAGTAGTCGTGAACAACAACCTTGTGTCTACCTGATACGTGTCTTGCATATCTCAAGATGTGTCGGTTGGCATCGGTAGCTGTAAGGGTGAACTGCCACTTAGCCATACCAAAGCGATCAGCTAATGTCTGAGCGGCAATAGCGGCATCGGCGGTAGGCAACATCAGGGTGATTCCCTTTGATAGCTGCTCAGCGATTGCCTTAACAGATGCGTCAGGGGAGTGCCCGACCATGGCTCCTGTGTCACCTAGGCAGAAGTCAACGTACTCAATGCCGTCAGCATCAGTGAATCTAGAGCCCTTTGCCTTGGTTACATAAACAGGGTGAGGGCCAGGCCACTTAGACATCCAAGACATTGGCACACCACCCATGAGAGCGTTTTTCGCACTTTCATGAAGCTTTGCGGATTCAGGGTGCTTAGCTATGAAAAGCTCAACCTCATCTGCAAAAAGTTTGGCTAATCTGTCTCTGTTTGCATATGAGTGCATTGGGTTTTGTCCTCTGGTTTTTAGAGTTTTGCTAGTCCGTCTTCAACAACATCCAGTGCGTCGTGAATAAGTTCATCGCTGATTGCTAGCGATGGTAGGAAGCGGATTACGTTGCCGTAGGTTCCTGCATTCAAGATAACCACTCCATTTAGGTGTGAGTGCTTCAGAACTGCATCAACAGCAGCTGAGTTAGGAGTTCGAGTTCCCGGAACTACTAATTCGATTGCAAGCATTGCACCACGGCCACGGATCTCACCGATAACTGGATACTTAGCCTTCATCTGCTCTAGGCGAGCCATCATTACTGTCTCGATGTGCTTAGCCTTCTCAAGTACTCCGCCATCTTCAATCTGCTTTAGTACTGAGATAGCCGCTGCAGCTGCAACTGGGTTACCACCGAAGGTTCCACCAATTCCACCTGGGTGAGATGAGTCCATGATTTCTGCTCTACCAACAACTGCTGAGATAGGCATACCACCGGCAATACCCTTAGCAACTGTCATGAGATCAGGCTCGAAACCTTCTTCGTGCTCTGATGCAAACCACTGACCAGTTCTAGCAATACCTGCTTGAACCTCATCTGCTACTAAAACGATTCCGTTAGCGTGAGTCCACTCACTCAAAGTCTTTAGGAAACCAGGAGCTGGAACGATAAATCCACCTTCACCCTGAATTGGTTCAATAACTACTGCAGCGAAGTTCTTTGCTCCGATTCGCTTCTCCATGTAGTTGATTGCTCTAGTTGCAGCTTCTTCTCCGGTCATACCTTCTGGGTCATGGAATGGGTAAGACATTGGCACGTGAGTAACGCTTCCAGCAAAAGGACCAAAGCCATCTGCATAAGGCATGTTCTTGAAGTTCATAGCCATAGTTAGGTTTGTTCTACCGTGGTAAGCGTGATCGAAAACAGCGATTTCATTACGCTGGGTGAACTTTCTAGCTAGCTTGATTGCATTCTCAACTGCTTCAGCACCTGAGTTGAACAAAGCTGAACGCTTTACGAAGTTTCCTGGCATGCGTCTGTTTAGAATTTCACAAACCTGAACGTAAGGCATGTATGGGGTGACAGTGAAAAGAGTGTGAGTTAGCTTTGCTACCTGCTCTGCTACAGCTGCAACGACACCTGGGTTTGTGTGACCGATTGTTGTAACACCAATACCTGAACCCATATCGATGTACTGGTTGCCATCAACGTCAACCAAGATCGCACCATGAGCTGATTCGATGTATGCAGGAAGAGCGGTACCAACACCGTGCCCTACATGCTCTAGACGGTGTGAGTGTAAGGCCTGAGACTTAGGGCCTGGGATAGCAGTAACAAGAAGTCTTTTCTGTTCAATTGTCATGCTCTAATTCTACGCCTGGCAGATTTATCTTGCCAGAAGCCACTAGCAGCAGGGATTACGGGGTTGGTGGCAAGATTGAGACATGAAGAAGATAATCATCCTTGGCAGTACAGGCTCTATTGGTACACAGGCCCTTGAGATTATTGAAGCCAACCCAGACAAGTTCCAGGTTGTTGGACTTGCTGCTAATTCAAATAAAGAATTACTAGCTGCTCAGGCAAACAAGTTCTCAGTAAATGAAAAGAATGTTGCTATTGGAGCAGATCAGGCAACCGCTCTAGTTGAAAATACAGATGCTGATGTGGTTATCAATGGCATAACAGGATCTATTGGTTTAGCTCCAACACTGGCAACTCTGAAAACTGGAAAGCGTTTAGCCCTAGCCAACAAAGAGTCACTAATTGTTGGTGGCAGATTAGTAACAGAGGCAGCAGCTCCTGGACAAATAGTTCCTGTTGATTCAGAGCACTCTGCTTTGGCCCAGTGTCTTTTGGCGGGAGATTCAAAAGAAGTAGCAACACTTATCTTGACTGCATCAGGCGGTCCTTTTAGAGGCTTCACTGCTGAGCAGCTAAAGCAAGTAACACCAGAGCAAGCTTTGAAGCACCCAACTTGGACAATGGGAAGAGTGGTAACAACTAACTCGGCAACCATGGTGAACAAAGGCTTAGAACTTATTGAAGCTCATCTACTTTTCAACGTTCCTTTTGAGCAGATTGAAGTCACTGTTCACCCGCAATCGGTTGTTCACTCAATGGTGAGTTTCATTGATGGCTCGATCATTGCTCAATGCTCACCACCAGACATGAAGCTACCTATTGCATTAGGTATTACTTGGCCTGAGCGAATCGAGAACGTAAGCCCACCAGTTGATTTCACCAAGGCACATACTTGGACATTCGAACCTCTTGATGAAGAAGTATTTAAAGCGGTAAAGATCGCTAGACAGGTAGGTTCTGCTGGTCTTACTTATCCAGCTGTTTATAACGCTGCTAATGAGCAGGCTGTCGATGCATTCCATGACAAAGCAATTTCTTTCCCAGAGATTCTAGAAATTATCGAAGAGGTTGTTGCATCTCACAAACCTGAACAAGAGATGACTCTTGAATCAGTGCTTGCTGCTGAAGTGTGGGCTAGAGAAACTGCTAATCGACTGATAGCCAATCGAAGCTAAATACTGAATGTCGGTCAGCTTAGTTAGGTTAGACAAATGGATTTAATAAACAACATCGGTGGCTGGGTCTTCTTACTAATTGGACTAGCAATCTCAATTGCTCTTCATGAGATCGGTCACATGTGGCCTGCAAAGAAGTTCGGCGTAAAAGTCACCAAGTACATGGTTGGCTTTGGCCCAACACTCTTTTCTAGAAAGACAGGGGATACCGAATACGGCATCAAGTTGATTCCACTTGGTGGATACATCCAAATGGTAGGAATGCTTCCTCCAACTCAAGCTGCGAATGCCAAGAAGAATTGGTGGCAAAGACTTACTGCAGGAGCTCAACCAAATGAGCAAATCGTTATAGCTGAAGAAGATCAAGGTAAAACTTTTTACCAGCTAGCTCCTTGGAAGAAACTCATCATCATGTTTGGTGGACCATTTGCCAACCTACTAATTGCTGCAGTTCTAGCAGTTGTCTTGTTTTCTGGTTTCGGTGCTTACGAAAGAACCTCGACCGTAAAAGATGTTTTGTCATGTGTTCCTAGCGAAACAAATAAAGACTGTGCTGATCCGAATCCCGTTTCCCCTTCTAGCAAAGCTGGCCTATTGCCAGGAGATCGGATTCTCAGCTTTGCAGGCCAGCCTGTCGAGTATTGGTCAGATGTTGAATCAAAGCTGAAAGATTCAGTTGGTAAGAGCGTTCCAATGGTCGTTGATAGAAATGGCGTTCAGGTAAGTCTGACCATTGAGCCGACCTTGCTGACATCAGGAGGAGAATCAAGGCCCTACCTAGGTGTCTACTTGGAAGTTAAGCGAGTCCCTCAAAGTGTCGGAGCAGCAATTGGTCAGGTGGGCGTGATGATGTCCGATACCGCTGCCATGATCATTCAGCTTCCGCTTCAGGCAGGAGCTGCGCTTAAAGAAATCGCACCTGGCTCTGAACGAAATGAAAATGGTGCCATTTCAATCATCGGACTGGGACAGTTCTCCGGGCAGATTGCCTCGGATGCTTCCATCAGCTTTGAAGACAAGATGCTTTCACAGCTCGGGCTACTGATGTCCCTAAACGTTGCCCTATTTGTCTTTAACATGGTTCCGCTAGTTCCTCTAGATGGTGGACACATTGCCGGAGCTATTTACGAGTCAATCAAACGTGGGGTATTTAGGGTTAGAGGCAAGAAATGGGTTCGTCCGGTTGACACCAGCCAGATGATGCCAATTGCTTACTTTGTAGCCAGCCTGCTTATCGTCTTGACCATAGTTCTAGTGCTCAGGGACATCCTGAATCCACTTTCCCTATAAGTTCAAGGGACATCTAAGC
>JBIILH010000087.1:0-4366 GCA_044232765.1 Rhodoluna sp.
TTGCCACATCTGCTTCCTCAGGGCTTACCTTTGAGACTAGCCCTAGATCCTGAACCTTGATCAGTTCTCTCTCAGTGTCTTGTCTTTGCCATAGCTGAAAGCAGGTACGAAGGTTGGATTTCTGCCAAACCATTTCACCTAGGTCATCGACATAGTCAATGCTCAGATCTTCGTCATGAACTAGGTGGAAGTTTCTGTCCAGTCTGTTTATTACAGACCATTTACGCCAACTTCTAGGAACTATGAAAGCGATGTAATCGCTGTGCTTAGCAGCCTTGTTAAAGAAGGGGATGCTCAAAGAATTGTTTCTACCAAACGGGGGATTAGAGATGGTAATTGCTCCATCGATCCCAGCTAGATCTGCTTCTAGGAAGTTTCCTAGTTGGACTCCATCTGACTTGGGTTCAATATCGAAGCTCAGGACCTTGGTGGCACCTAATTCTTTGGCTGCTTTGATGAAAGCCCCTGTGCCACCTGCTGGCTCAATGACTAACTTGCCTTTTAGCCCTCCAACTAGAGTTTCAATCTTCTTGGTTAGCCTTAGGGCTAGATCAACTGGGGTATAGAACTGCTCTTTACCGGTCACCCTCCGATTGCCTGGGCGAACCTTGTCAGTCTGAGCAGGGGTCATAATCTAAAGGATATCACTGCCAATCATTAGACTTACAAAGTTGAGCATCTGATTATTTCAAAGAAGAAAGACAGTTAATTTGGCTAAGAAAAGCACCAGCCCAGAGGCAATGATTGTTGCTAAAGGGCTCACCAAGGTTTACGGGGACTTCAAAGCAGTTGATGGCATTGACTTCACGGTCACTAGGGGAGAGTCATTCGGTCTGCTAGGACCTAATGGTGCTGGTAAGTCAACAACCATGAAAATGATTGCCGCTACAAGCCAAAGAAGTGGCGGAGAGCTACTGATCTTGGGTAAGGACCCAAACGATCAAGGTCCAGAGATTAGAGCTCACCTAGGTGTTGTTCCTCAGCAAGACAACCTAGACCGTGAACTAAAGGTTTGGGAAAACCTAATGATTTATGGTCGCTATTTCGGACTTGGCCGTAAGTGGTTGAAGGTAAAGATTGAAGAACTTCTGGATTTCGCTCAACTAGCTGATAAGAGAAACAGCAAGACTGAAGAACTCTCGGGCGGTATGAAGAGAAGACTCACCATCGCTAGAGGTTTGGTTAATGAACCAGAGATCTTGATGTTGGATGAACCAACCACAGGTCTAGATCCACAGGCAAGACACATTCTTTGGGACAGATTGTTCAGACTAAAAGAACAAGGTGTAACCCTGGTTATCACTACTCACTACATGGATGAAGCTGAGCAGCTCTGTGACCGTTTGATGGTTATGGATAAAGGCAAAATCATGGCTGAAGGATCTCCAGCTGAACTAATCAAGAAATATTCATCCAAAGAAGTTCTCGAAGTTCGTTTCGGAAGTGAAAACAATGCTCAGGTTGCTAAAGATCTAAAGGGTATTGGTGAGCGTCTTGAAATCCTTCCTGACCGAATTCTTGTTTATGCCGAGAATGGTGAGAAGTGTTTAGAGCAGATCATCAAGAAGGGCTTGCACCCGGTTACCTCTTTGGTTAGAAGATCTTCTCTTGAAGATGTGTTCCTTCGTCTTACCGGTAGGACCTTGGTCGACTAATGGCAATGGATGTTGAATCTAAAGTTGCAATGACTTGGACAGGAGCAGCCACTCTGGTTGACCCTAGAGTCAGCATGAAGCGGGGAGCTTTATATATTGCTGAAAACAGGTTGTTGAACATGCTGAAGTGGTGGAAATCCATCATTGCATTTGGTTTAGGTAACCCAACTCTTTATTTACTATCTATTGGTATCGGTGTTGGTGCACTGGTTGATTCTTCTCTTGGAGCTAACGCTATTGATGGTGTTAGCTACCTAACTTTCCTAGCTCCAGCTCTTCTAGCTACCGCTGGTATCCAAGGTGCGATGGATGAAGTTACTTGGCCTACTCTTCAAGGCTTCAACTGGGATAAGACATTCTTCTCAATGAATGCAACTGCAATCACAGGCAAGCAGATAGTTAATGGCATATTGCTTGCGGCTATGGCAAGAGCAGTCCTTCAGGTATTTCTATATGGCCTTTGCTTGCTTGCCTTTGGTGCAGTTACCTGGGCATCGCTTCCAATTCTTGTTCTGGTATCCAGTACCGCTGGTCTTGGCTTTGCAGCCATCATGCTGGGCTTTGCAGGAAACATCAAAGAAGATGACGGAATCTTTGCTCTTGTGGGACGTTTTATCGTTACCCCGATGTTTATGTTCTCAGGAACTTTCTACCCAATTACCTCAATGCCTCTTTATCTCCAATGGATTGGTTGGATCTCTCCGCAGTGGCATGCAACCAACCTAGGCAGAGCGTTGTCTTATGGAATGCCTATTGAAACCTGGCTATTGATCCTGCACTGGGGAGTAATGGCTCTAATGACTCTGTTTGGAACGCTCTGGGCTCACCGAGTGTTTGAGAAGAGGTTGGCATCATGAGTTCGATGAATGTCAAAGCTGAATCAGCAATTGAGATTGCTGAAAGCAGAAAAGGCAAGCTGGGATCTGGAGTTTATTCAGGCCGAGCAAGAGTGGTTCTGGAACGTGGCTACTTTGCCCTAAAGTCTTCAACCTGGATGGTAGTTGCATCAGGCTTTGTAGAGCCACTTATTTATCTAGTTGCTTTTGGTTATGGCATTGGTCAGTTCATTGAAGGAACTGTTGATGGTAACGGTAATCCAATCTCTTATGCTCAGTTCATCGCTCCTGCTCTATTAGCTACTAGTGCGATGAATGGAGCGATCTACGATTCAACTTGGAACGTATTCTTCAAGATGCACTTCGGCAGAATCTACAACGGAATGCTTTCTACTTCTATGGGAACCCTTGATGTCGCCCTAGGTGAAATCAGCTGGGCACTACTTAGAGGTTTGGCATATGCAATTGGCTTCATGGCCATTGTCACACCACTTGGACTCGTTCCATCAGGCTGGGGATTGCTTGCAATCCCTGCATCTGTATTAGTAGCTTTTGGTTTTGCTGCAGTTGGAATGGGAATTACAAGTTATCTGAAACATCGTCAGCAGATGCAATACATTCAGTTGGTTATGCTTCCGATGTTCTTGTTCTCAGGAACTTTCTTCCCGCTAGATATTTACCCAGAACCAATTCAATGGTTTATTCAAGCTCTGCCTTTATGGCAAGCAATTGAATTGATCAGGGGGTTGACACTTGGCATCTTGAACCTAGCGATGCTAGGACACGTGCTTTACTTCGTGGTAATGATAATCGGCGGGCTGTATTTCACAACCCGCCGACTAACAGCACTGTTCTTGCGCTAAAAGACTATTGCCCTGCTCCAACCAGAACTGCAAATATGATGTTTGCAGTTGTGAGCAAGAAGATGACTGGCATAGCCCACTTAGGAGTGTTTTCCTTCTTGCGGTAGGTGTAAGCAATAAAGAAGATTGCAGTTAGTGCAATGCTCTTTAGTGAAATCACAACTGTGTTTAGTTCAGCAGGATTGGTTACACCTGCCATAACTAGACCTGTGATCAACATTGTGTAAGCACCGTGCAAAACACCAGCGTTGATTTTCATACCTGTCTTCATGTCCTTCATAGAAGTGAAGAAGCCAGCTAGTAATGCTGCAATACCTAGGATGTGTAGTACTAGAAATATGTGAACGATTAGTTCTCTTGTGGAGTCTTCCATTTGTTTCCTTTTGTAGAAGTTATTTCCACTCTAGCGAAGGCGTGCCATCATCACTGCAGCCTCAACTGCTTCTGCGCCTTTGTCTTCTTTACTGTTCGGTAAACCGGCTCTATCTAGGGCTTGCTGAGCGTTATCTACTGTTAGTAGACCAAAACCAATTGGCACTCCATAATCCAGCTGAACTCTGGTTAGCCCATCGGTAGCTGCATTACAGACGTATTCAAAGTGAGGAGTCTCACCTTGAATAACAACACCTAGAGCGATGATTACATCAGCATCATCTTCTGCTGCCCACTTGGCAGCAAGGGGTAATTCGAAAGCTCCTGGCACTCTAACGATGCTGTAGACATCGTTACCGGCAGCCTTCAGAGATCTCTCTGCTCCTGCAAGCAGGGCATCGGTAATCTCTGTATGCCAGCTGGTGACCAAGATGGTTACTGCTAGATCACTTGCATCTATTTCTAGTTTTGGTGCGTGCCCTGCCATTACATTTCCATTTCTGCGACGATTTCAGGAAGACGGTGACCCATCTTTGATCTCTTTGCTTCTAAATAGCCAAGGTTTTGAATAGCTTCACCAACGATTACCGGAACGTATGAGTTCACAGGAATACCGTCATCGGTTAGGAAGTTAGCCTTA
>JBIILH010000088.1:0-4225 GCA_044232765.1 Rhodoluna sp.
GTGGAACCAGGAGCGAGAGTAGAACCGTACTTGATTACTCCAGCCAGGGCGTGGGCAGTTTCAATGGCAGGAATAATTCCCTCAGTTTGTGAAAGTGCCTTGAGCGCTTGCATAGCTTCATCATCACTGATACCGAAGTACTGAGCTCTGTTTAGATCTTTCAGCCAAGAGTGTTCTGGACCAACACCTGGGTAGTCAAGACCAGCAGAGATTGAATGGCTCTCAACGGTTTGACCATCTTCATCTTGAAGCATGTAACTCTTGGCTCCGTGAAGTACTCCTACTTTGCCTTTGCTGAGAGTTGCAGCGTGTCTCATGGTGTCCATACCCTCGCCCGCTGCCTCGAATCCCCAAAGAGCAACATCTTCATCATCTAGGAATGAGTGGAACAGTCCAATGGCATTAGATCCGCCACCAACACAAGCTGTCACGACATCAGGTAGGAACCCATAGTCGTCAAGCATTTGTTGACGAGCTTCTCTACCAATTACAGAGTGAAAGTCTCTAACGATTGTTGGGAATGGGTGAGGTCCGGCAACGGTACCGAGTAAGTAGTGAGTGTCTTCAACATTTGCAACCCAGTCTCTAAGTGCCTCGTTGATTGCATCCTTGAGTGTTCTAGAACCAGTAGTTACTGCAACAACTTCAGCACCCAACAGCTTCATACGAGCCACATTAAGTGCCTGTCTTTGGGTATCAACCTCACCCATGTACACAACACACTCAAGTCCGAAAAGAGCAGCTGCTGTTGCGCTTGCTACACCATGCTGACCAGCTCCAGTTTCAGCGATGATTCTCTTCTTACCCATTCGCTTAGCTAGAAGTGCCTGACCAATAACGTTATTAATTTTGTGAGAACCTGTGTGATTGAGATCCTCGCGCTTTAGAAATACTCGAATATCACCTGCCAAGGCTGCGAACTTGGGAACTTCGGTAATGATTGACGGACGACCAACGTAAGTTTTGTTCAGTTCATCTAGTTCCAGAGCAAATGTTGGGTCTGCTTTCGCATTTGCGTAAGTCTCTTCAAGTTGGTCAAGAGCGGCAATGAGTGACTCGGGTACGAAACGACCCCCATACTCACCAAAGTATGGGCCGTTCTGGTCTTGAAGATGGGTTTTCTCAGTCATCTTCTAAAGTCTAATCTTTTTGACGGATGTGAACTCTCCCAGTAGCTGAGCGGCATCACCCGTAACTAATGCCTCGCCAACGAGGACCATGTCTGCTCCAGCCTTTGCATAGGCTGAAACATCGTCAGTATTCCGGACCGCTGACTCCGCAACTGCGATGCAATCGCTAGGCAGTGATTGCGCTAGTTCTTCAAACAAATTTCGATCTGTTTCGAATGTAGAGAGGTCCCTGGCGTTGATTCCAATCAACTTGGCACCAGAGTCAACTGCTCTAGCGACTTCTTCGCTTGAGTGGGTCTCCACAAACGGAGTCATTCCGAAACTTTCAACGAACCTTGCTAACTTCACTAGCTTGTCCTGATCTAACCCTGCAACGATGAGCAAAACAAGGTCTGCTCCATACGCTCTAGCCTCAAGAACTTGTTGTTCCATTGAAACGAAGTCCTTGCGAAGAACTGGAATAGTAACAGCTGCTCTAACAGCAACTAAGTCCGCTATAGAACCCTTGAACTTTCTCTCTTCAGTCAGAACGCTAATTGCAGATGCTCCTGCTGATGCATAGGTGGCTGCAAGGGCGGCTGGGTCTGGAATCGGAGCTAGATCTCCCTTGGATGGGCTCGCCCGCTTTATCTCAGCGATTACTTGAATGGTTTGTCCTTTACCAAAAGAACTAAGACAGTCAATTGGCGTTGCTGCCTTACTGATTAGAGTCTCGAGCTGGGATGTAGAAACTTGCTCTAGCCGGGCAAGAGCATCTGCTTCTGCCCCAGCGTAGAGATCCTCAAGCATTATTTCTTTGGAGTCGTTTGGTTAACGCCGTAGCCAAGCTTGGCAAGAACCGGTCCCATAGGAATTGAAAGGACAGTAAGTACAGAACCGATAACAACTAGAGTTCCTTCAGGTAGCACTACACCAAGAGTTGCAATGGTAACCCCTACGATTGCTGTGATTACTGCAGACCAAGCTGCTACTGAGTTGCCGTGTCCTGGTTCGTTGTCGTGATCGCTCATAAATACCCTTCCAAACTCAATCTTAACAAGACTTATCTAGCCTTGTAGCGTTTGACCTACTTATTGCCAAACAAAGCGTTCGCACGGTCAATAGAAGCCACAACAGCTGACATTTTGGCTATGGTTTCCTGGTATTCAGACTCTGGAACAGAGTCCAGTACGATTCCAGCTCCAGCTTGAACACGTGCTATTCCATCTCGGATGAATGCCGTCCTAATTGCAATTGCTAAATCAGCATTTCCCTCGAAGTCCAGGTACCCGACAACTCCGCCGAAGATACCCCTGTTTGATGACTCAAGGTCGTCGATGATTTCGAGAGCCCTAGGCTTAGGAGCTCCAGAGAGTGTACCTGCTGGGAAAGTGGCCTTGAACACATCAATAGGTGTCTCACCACTTCCCAATAGTCCTTCAACAGTTGAAACCAGGTGCATGATGTGGCTGAAACGCTCAATTTTCATAAACTGTGTGACGGACACCGAAGAAGGTTCACAAACCTTCAACAAATCATTGCGAGCAAGATCCACAAGCATCAAGTGCTCAGCTCTCTCTTTATGGTCCGCAAGCAGAGATTCAGCATAGGCTTCGTCCTGACCTTGATCTACCCCTCTAGGTCTTGAACCTGCAATGGGATGCATAACAACTTTCTGTCCAGATACCTTCACTAGTGCTTCGGGTGAAGAACCAACAACAGCGTAAACCCCTTTGTTATCTGAGTAGTTCAGAAGATACATATAAGGCGATGGGTTAAGCGCTCGCAGCACTCGATATACATCTATTGGACGAGCCGTAACTTCGATGTCCATTCTTTGAGATAACACCACCTGAAAAACATCCCCAGCTCGAACATGATTTTTTGCAACATCAATAGCAGAGAGAAAATCCTCATGCTTTGTTCTAGAGGTTCTTGATGTCAGCTCAGCATCGGATAAAGATGAGAGTACCTGTGGACTAGGCTCCTGAAGTTTTGTGAGCAGACTCTGAATACGAGTTGTCGCTTCATCATAGGCAAGTTCAAAATTTGTCTTACTGTCGCAATAGATATTTGAGACAACCAGAATGCTGCTAGTTAAATGATCTAGCACGATGATGTCTTGAACCATCTCTAGGTGAATCTTCGGTCGGTCATAATCCTGTTCTGGAACCGAAGGTAAATTCTCAATGTCTCGAATAACGTCCCAGGAAAAGAGACCGACTAATCCTGAAGTCAAAGGTGGAAGTTCTGGAAGTTCGACTGTTTTCCAAGAAGACTGAATTAGCCTAATTGCTTCAAGAGGCGAGGCTGGAAGTTCACCAGCATCCGGCAACGCTAACTCTCTATTGGTAACTATAAACTCAGCGTCTGTTTCAATGAGACTGGTTCTACTGGAAACCCCGATGAAACTGTACCTAGACCAAACTCCTTGCTCAGCAGACTCAAGAAGAAACGTTCCAGATTTTCCTGCTGAGAGCTTTTCATAAATACCTACTGGTGTGTCAGTACCACCAAAAACCTTTACGAACACTGGAACTACTTGACCAACTTTAGATAGAGCTAGGAAGTCGGACTGAGAAATGTTGTAGGGGCTAGTCATCTCGACCCTCATTGATTTGTAACGAGTTTGAATCAAAGCACGACTCTGTACCTGTGTGGCAACTTGGCCCAGCTGGTTTAGCTTGGATCAGTATTGAGTCGCTATCGCAATCAAGTTCCATAGACATAACCACAAGTAGATTTCCTGAAGTTTCTCCCTTTTTCCAAATCTCTTGCCTTGATCTAGACCAGAAGTGACATACTCCTGAACTCTTAGTCAGTTCAAAGGACTCTGCATTCATATAAGCAAGCATCAGAACTCGACCCGTCGCCTCGTTCTGGACGATAGCGGGTATCAAGGTGTTCTTCTCGAAGTCTGGACTAAACATGTTGCTACATTCTAACTTTCACACCACTGGCACTAAGTTCTTGCTTGACTGACGCTATTGATACTTGACCGCTGTGGAAGATAGAAGCTGCCAACACAGCATTAGCTCCAGCTTGAACTGCAGGCAAGAAATCTGAGGCAACCCCCGCTCCTCCGCTGGCGATTAGAGGAAGTGAGGTCACCTTCC
>JBIILH010000018.1:0-12401 GCA_044232765.1 Rhodoluna sp.
GCAAACATAGAATTCGTAGTTCCTGCAGACCCAATGGTTACAAACGGTGTGGGAAAGATTTCAATGAGAGTGTTTGAGAGGGGAGTCGGAGAGACTCTATCTTGCGGCACAGGAATTGTTGCAGCTGCTCTGGCCACTCGTTTATGGGCAGACCCAGAAGCTCCGAACCAGTGGACAGTTGAAGTTCCAGGTGGAACTCTTGGTGTGAGAATGTTTGCAACTGAAGAGGGCGAACACATCGGACTCAGTGGTCCCGCAGAGCTTTCTTTTGATGGAGTTTTAGAACTCTAAAGTTTTGAAACTTTTAGCACTCTGAAAGTTTTAGAAGAATCAATTCTGGTGCTTTCAAATTCTGGACTAAATTCTTCCACTAGCCATTTGTGCAAACTGTCAGAACCGAGATTCTTTTGGACTACCAAACGAGCTGTTCCACCTTTAACCAATTTATTGATCCAAAGATTTAGTATTTCGTGCAGAACTTTCTTGCCCACGCGAATAGGCGGGTTAGACCATATTTCATCGAATAGAACATCATGCGGAACATCTTCTGGTTTGCAAACGATTATGTTCGTGATGCCAAGTTTGTCGGCATTCATTTTTGTTAGTTCAAGACTTCTCTCGTTGACATCGATTGCATATATCGTTGCCTTCGGAGAATGAAGAGCTAAAGCTAAAGCAATTGGCCCCCAGCCACAACCGATGTCGAGAAATGTCCCGGTTGGATTGGCAGCTTCAATGTGGCCTAGCAGTATCTGGGTTCCCTGATCGATGTGTTCTGGACTAAATATTCCCCCAGCGGTTAGAACTTGTGTTTTGTTTCCATTCAGGTTCACAGTAATTTCGCGCGTGACCAACGGCCCTTCAGGGGAGGAGGCGAAGTAATGATTGTCGGACACGAACAACACACTACTCCTACACGAGTACTCTTAAAAGCGAAATGACTTCAAAAGACTTCGACGACTCAGACGAGACCATGGGCTCATCCAGCCCTGACGAAACTAACTCTGTAATTGACCGAATTCTCCGCAGAGACCAGAGAGCTCAAGCTCTAGGGCTAAGCGATGACCAGCAGTCAAATGCCTTTGATGGAGACCAACAAGATCTCCTAGATAGAGCAGCACTGGCTAGAGTGCCAGGGCTTTCAACCCAGATGCAGGACATCACCGAGGTTGAGTATCGAGACCTGCAGCTAGAGAGAGTTGTCCTGATTGGTATCTGGGGCGAGAACACTCTCAAGGATGCCGAAAACTCCCTCAGAGAGCTTGCTGCACTAGTTGAGACAGCTGGAGCTGAAGTTCTAGATGGATTGCTTCAACGTCGCTACCACCCTGATCCTGCAACATTCCTAGGGAAGGGTAAGGCTCAAGAGCTTCATGACTTGGTGAAGACGATTGGTGCGGACACGGTTATCGCAGATACTGAGCTATCTCCCTCTCAGAGAAGAGCGCTTGAAGATGTGGTCAAGGTGAAGGTTATTGACCGCACCGCAATCATCCTTGAAATCTTTGCCCAGCATGCCAAGAGCAGAGAGGGTAAAGCTCAGGTAGAGCTAGCCCAGCTAGAGTATCTACTTCCTCGTCTTCGAGGTTGGGGTGAATCAATGTCTCGTCAAGCTGGTGGTCGAGCTGCCGGTGGTGAAGGTATTGGTTCACGTGGTCCTGGTGAAACAAAGATTGAGCTAGACCGAAGAAGAATCAACACAAGAATGGCAAAGCTGCGTAAGCAGATTGCAGGCATGAAACCTGCTAGAGAGACCAAGCGGTCTAATCGAAAGAAGTATGAGGTTCCATCGGTAGCTATCGCTGGTTACACAAACGCTGGAAAGTCCTCACTGTTGAACAGGCTTACCTCAGCTGGAGTGTTAGTTCAGAACGCTTTGTTTGCAACACTTGATCCGACAGTTAGACAGACTCGCACTCCAGACGGCCGTGAATACACCCTGTCAGACACTGTTGGGTTTGTTCGCAACCTACCTCACCAACTAGTGGAGGCATTTAGATCTACTCTCGAAGAGATAGCCGATAGCAATCTAATCTTGCACATTGTTGATGCCTCTCACGTTGATCCAGGAGCTCAGATAGCAACAGTGAGACAAGTTATTGGTGAGGTAGATGCCAGAGACATTCCAGAGTTAATTGTTTTCAACAAAGCGGACTTAGTTGACGAAGCTACTGTTCTAGCTCTTAGAGGTCTTGAACCCAATTCTGTTTTCGTGTCATCAAGAACAGGAGAAGGATTTGAAGAATTACAAGCAGCAATATCTGCACGTCTTCCTAAACCAAATGTTGCAGTTAGAGTTTTGATTCCATACAACAGGGGAGACCTAGTTTCGCGAATGCATCTGAACTCACAGATCAACAAGATTGAGTACCAGGAAACAGGTACCTACATAGATGCTCTAGTTAGACCAGATATTGCTAGCGAACTAGAACAGTTTCAGGTTTAGACCTTACGAAGGACTGTAACTACAATTCCCATGATTTCAGCATGGGTTCCATCAATTGGCTCATAGTTTCTGTTCTGGGGTAGTAACCAAACTTGGCCGTCTCTGTTTCTAAAAGTTTTTACAGTTGCTTCGCCATCCAAGAGGGCAGCAACGATGTCACCGTTGTTGGCATTCTTCTGCTGACGGACAACTACCCAGTCACCATCGCAAATAGCAGCTTCCTCCATAGAAGGACCTTTGACCTTAAGCATGAACAGCTCACCCGAGCCAACTAGGGACTTAGGTAGCGGGAAGATTTCTTCGACATTCTGATCTGCAGTGATTGGGTATCCAGCCGCAATGCTTCCAACCATTGGAACCATGGCCGTAGCAGCCATAGGGATGGAGCTGTCAGCTTCAATGCTGTCTGCATCATCCCAGCCCTCTGGGGCGATAAGGACTTCAACGTTGCGGGAGAGGTTGTCCTGGCGTCTGATGTAGCCCTTTTCCTCGAGGTTGTCGAGCTGGTATGAAACGCTGGCTACTGAGCTCAGGCCCACACCTTCGGCGATCTCACGCATAGACGGAACAATGCCTGATTTGGCCTTGCTTTGCAGGATTGCCTGCAGGATTGCCTTCTGAGTGTCAGTCAAAGAATCGCTGCTCTTGCGTGTCATGAGGTGCCTTTCTGCCCTGTTTATAGCGGTTTTAGGGTCGTGTCGGTGGTTACCAGTTAAATCTCTACTAAGGCAACTGCCTTCAATGTATTCCAAAAACAACAAAAAATCAAACACATTTTCGGAAAAATCTCAAATATTCTTGACTTTTTTCGAATATAAGGCGTAATCTTGTTCGTATTAGAACAAATGTTCGGAGAAAGGTTCCAGATGTCAGCTCAAATTATCGAGTTCCCGATGAATAGAGTCCGCCCTGCCCAGCAGGTGACTAGACCTTCCAGCTCACGAGCAAGAACAGCACCTCAGGCTACCTACGTATCCCGACCGGTAGCAATTGCTAGAGCAGTACTGGGCTGGACTTTGATCCTGGGTATCGCAGCTGCCCTTCTGGTTGGATTCGGAAAGCAAGTTCAGTCAGCCCAGGCCGTCGGTTCTGAAACCTCGACTAGCGACGTTGTGGAATTTGAGTATGTCACCATCATGAGCGGAGATAGCTTGTGGGGTATCGCTGAACAGTACGCACCTGAGCGTGACCCAAGAGACTTTATTGCCGACATCATGACCTTGAATAACTTGAGTGACTCAGTAGTTGATGCAGGAATGCGTCTGGCTCTGCCAATCAACTAGCAAATTGCTGGTTGGGGTTAGTAACCTTGACCAATGACTGAGTTAAATGATCTTCCAATAAGAGACAGCCTTCGCGGCCGCACTCCTTATGGAGCACCTCAGTTGCATGTGCCTATTGCACTAAACGTCAACGAGAACACTCATGAGATTTCTGAGGACATCCTTGTTGACATTATTCAGAGAATTGCTGTTTCCCTAAAGGACATAAACAGATATCCGGATCGAGAGTTCACAGCACTTAGAGAGCTGCTTGCAACCTACGTTGGGCACGAGCTAACTGCTCAAAACATTTGGGCAGCCAATGGTTCAAATGAAATTCTGCAGCAGATGTTTATGGCATTCGGTGGGCCAGGACGCAAGGCATTAAGTTTTAGCCCGACCTACAGCATGTATTCCCTAATAGCTCAGTCAACTGACACCAAGTATGTTGAAGTTCCTCGCCTTGAGAGATACGAAATTGATGTGGATCTTGTAACTGGCGCAATTGCTGAACACAAACCAGACATAGTTCTTATTTGCTCGCCGAACAATCCAACAGGAACACCGGTGGAGCTAGAGGTTATTGAAGCTGCTTACGCTGCGACCGATGGAATCGTTGTCGTTGATGAGGCTTACTCAGAATTCTCACTCAATGAAAATAGTGCTTTGTCGCTATTGGAGGGAAGACCCCGACTAGTTGTAAGCAAAACAATGTCAAAAGCTTTCGCATTTGCAGGGGCAAGACTTGGCTACCTAGCCGCAGACTCAGCTGTTTGTGATGCGATGAGATTGGTTAGATTGCCATATCACTTGAGTGCTTTAACTCAAGCTGCTGCTGAAGCTGCGTTGACCCACAGCAAACAAATGCTTGCAACAGTTGCGGACATTAGAGACCAAAGAGATCGTTTCTATGTTGCGATGCAGGACCTTGGTCTTGACCCATACAGGAGTGATGCCAACTTTGTACTGGTTGGCGGGATTGCTAACCCAACTAAGACTTGGCAGGACTTACTGGACCGAGGGATTCTGGTTAGAGATATTGGCATTCCAAACACACTCAGAATCACAGCTGGAACCGAAGCTGAAACTACTGCAGTAATCAACGCTCTTACCGAACTTCTAGGTGCCAAGTAGAATTAGGGCAATTGCCATTGAAGCCAAGTAATTCACTTATTCCATAAATTTGAAAGGCAATCATCATGAACAGAGTTGCATCAATTGAAAGAAAGACTAGCGAGTCAACAGTCAAGCTAAGTCTTGATCTAGATGGCACTGGAAAATCAAACATTTCCACAACTGTTCCATTCTTTGACCACCTTCTGACTGCTTTCTCTAAGCACTCGATGATTGACCTAAATGTTGAGTCAAGCGGTGACACAGACATTGATATTCACCACACAGTTGAAGACACCGCAATTGTTCTGGGGCAGGCAATCAAGCAAGCTCTTGGCGACAAGAATTCAATCTCTAGATTTGGTGATGCAACTGTCCCACTAGATGAAGCATTAGTTCGAGCAGTTGTAGATTTATCTGGCAGACCTTTCCTTTCTCATACCGGTGAGCCCGCTGGATTTGAATTGCACTTGATTGGTGGACACTTCACCGGTTCAATGGTGCGTCACGTTTTTGAAGCAATTTGTCTAAACGCTGACATGACGGTTCACATCAATGTCTTAGACGGCAGAGACCCTCACCACGTTGCTGAAACAGAGTTCAAGGCTTTCGCAAGAGCTCTTCGCAAAGCAGTTGAGAGAGACCCAAGGGCTGTTGGGATTCCATCAACCAAGGGAACTTTGTGATCAGTCCCAAAATCGTAGTTCTAGATTTCGGTAGCGGCAACATCCACTCGGTAGTTAGTGCATTTGAAGAAGTTGGTGCAACTGTTGAACTGACTTCGGATAGAGCAAAAGCGCTAGCAGCAGATGGTCTTGTTATTCCTGGAGTAGGAGCATTCGCTACAGTCATGGAACAACTGAACGCCGTTGGTGCTCCGAGCATTGTTGACCAGAGGTTAGCTGCAGGCAAAGCCGTCTTTGGAATTTGTGTTGGGCTTCAGGTCATGTTCGAAACTGGAACAGAGCACGGTATCCAAACAGAAGGTTTAGGTCAGTGGCCTGGATCAATTACAAAACTTGATGCACCAACTCTTCCTCACATCGGTTGGAATGATGTTGAAGTTCCGAGTGGATCAAAACTTTTTGAAGGAATTTCTAAAGAGCAGTTTTACTTTGTGCATTCCTATGGTGCTGCCAGCTTCGCACTTGAAGAAGAAACAGCTTTTGAAAAACCAAGAGTCTCTTGGGCAGAGTACGGATCTAGATTTGTTGCTGCAGTAGAAAATGGTCCACTGTCCGCAACTCAATTTCATCCAGAGAAGTCTGGCAAAGCAGGCCTTACTCTTTTGAGTAACTGGCTAAAGAATCTATAGAGGAAAACATTTTGAGTGATCGACTAATACTTCTTCCGGCTGTTGATGTTGCAGATGGCAAAGCAGTAAGACTTAGCCAAGGAGTTGCTGGCAGTGAAACAGATTATGGTTCACCGATTGAAGCAGCCCAAGTGTTCATTGATGCTGGAGCAGAGTGGATCCACCTTGTTGATCTTGACGCTGCTTTCTCACGGGGTGAGAACCGTGCAATTATTCGTGAAGTTGTAGCGAACAGCAAAGACGTAAAGATTGAACTCAGTGGAGGCATTAGAGACACAGCTTCTTTAGAAGTAGCTCTAGAAGCCGGAGCAGAGAGAGTGAATCTTGGAACAGCAGCATTAGAGAATCCCGATTGGACTGCTGAAGTTATTGCTAAGTATGGCGACAAGATTGCTGTTGGTCTGGATGTGAGAGGAACAACTCTTGCAGCTCGTGGCTGGACTGAAGATGGCGGAGACCTATTCGAAGTTCTAGAACGTTTAGAGCAAGCAGGTTGCCCTCGCTATGTTGTTACCGATGTGACTAAAGATGGAATGTTGTTAGGTCCAAACATCGAAATGCTAAAAGAAGTTATGCAGAGAACTAATAAACCTGTAATTGCATCTGGTGGAATATCATCACTTAGAGATTTGGAGCAGTTGCGTGAACTTGTTCCTCTGGGTCTTGAAGGAGCAATTTTAGGTAAGTCGCTTTACGCAGGTAAGTTCACACTTGAACAAGCACTAAAGGTTTCCGGTGACTAATGTCTGAATCACACGGTTCAAAATTTACAGACTCAGCAGGGGTTCCATGGGCTGGTCGAAGTTTCGATATCAATCCATACAGCGGAGATAACGGAGAGGCCGATCCACAGCTCATTGAAACCTTGATTAAGTTTCGTGCCAAAGAAGTTGGTCCCGAGGAAGTTCTAGTTGCGTTAGGTCAAGCAAGGTTATTGATTCCTCTAATTGCTAACCTTGGTGAAAGTGGCGAAGGTGCTCACGGTCAAACAGTCGATAAGAGTGCGGACCTTTCAATCGTTACTGTTCTAACTCCAGATAATCAAAAAGCGCTTCCGGTCTTTAGTTCTGTTGCTGCCATGAATCATTGGAACCCAGAGGCTAGACCTGTTCCTAACGACGGTAGAAAAGTAGCTCTGGCAGCAGCAAGCGAGGGAAACACTCGTTTAGTTCTAGATCCAATGAGTGAAACTGAGTTTGTAGTTAGAAGACCAGGTATTGCTGCCATAGCCCAAGACCTACCTTGGTTAAATCCAGCGAACAATCCAGAAATCGTTGAGTTTGTGAACAGTATTCTCAGCGAAATGGGTCAGGTTGAGAGTTTCACCTTGATTGAAGGGGACCCAACCTGCAAGCTACTTGGTCAGGAGCTGTTGGTCGTTCTATACCTAGAGCCAGGATTGACTGAAAACGAACTAAAAGCTCTAGAAGAAGGCTTTTTTGCTCAACTTTCACAGTCTGAGCGCTTTGTTGAGTTAGTTGACTCGGTTGGAGTCAAATTCCTACAGGCTAGCTAACTGGGCCCGTGAACTTCTCGCCAGGACCCTTGCCTGGCTCATCCTTGATAACTGATGCCTCGCGGAATGCTAATTGAAGGCTACGTAGCCCGTCTCTTAGCGGTCTAGCGTGGTGATCGCCTAGGTCTGGGGCAGAGGCAGTCAGTAATCCAGCCAGTGAATTGATTAGCTTTCTAGCCTCATCTAAGTCGCCTTTATATCCATTTTCAGCTAGACCTACCTGGACTGCAGCAGCACTCATAAGGTGGACAGCGGTAGCGGTAATAACCTCAACGGCTGGCACTTCCTCAAGCTCACGCATGGCTTGGGTTTCAAAATCTTCTGACATTCTGGGCTTCACTTTCAGATGGGTTCTCTGCTAGGCTAACCCATGGCTCTGGAGATCTCTGGTCTTCAGTCAGAAGTGGATTCATTTCCCACCCGCGTCCACCGACTTATTAGGTTGCCGGGTAAGCTTTGAACTTTTCAGTTCTGCGCGTTGGCAAGAATATTCTTGTCCCTACGTGGCCATTAAGTCACGTCAAAAGGAGCAGCAGATCAGCGACCCGCGTATCAACGAACGAATCCGTGTACCAGAAGTACGCCTAGTTGGCCCTAACGGAGAGCAGCTTGGCATCATCAAAATCGAAGAAGCACTGCGTATGGCGCAGGAAGTGGACCTCGATTTGGTAGAAGTTTCACCAAACTCAGCTCCACCGGTTTGTAAGCTTATGGATTTCGGAAAGTTCAAATACGAAGCAGCCCAGAAGATTCGTGAAGCGAGAAAGAACCAGACAAACACTGTCATCAAGACTGTTCGTTTCGGTTTGAAAATCGATGATCACGACTATGGAACTAAAAAAGGTCAGATCGAACGCTTCCTAAAGGCTGGCGACAAGGTCAAAGTGATGGTCGTCTTCCGTGGCCGTGAGCAATCACGTCCGGAGATGGGTGTCAAGTTGTTGCAGAAAGTAGCTGAAGAAGTTACTGAGTCAGGTGTTGTTGAGTCGAGTCCATCGGCAGACGGCAGAAGCTTGGTAATGGTTATCGCTCCTCTTCGTAACAAGGCTGATGCGAAAGCAGATGCTAAGCGAGCTGCAGACAAGAAGGCGAAAGCTGATGTCCCTGCAACCACTGAGACCGAAACTAAGGATTCTGCGGCTGAAACCGCAGACTAGAAAAACAGGAGAGAAGTTATGCCAAAGCAGAAGACCCACTCTGGAGCGAAGAAGCGCTTCCGTTTCACAGGTAGTGGCAAGTTGATGAAGCAGCAGATCAACATGCGTCACAACCTTGAGCACAAGTCATCAAGACGTACTCGTCGTCTAAACCAGGATCAGGTTGTTAGCGCAGCTGATTTCAAGACCATCAAGAAGCAGCTCGGCCACTAGTCCAAGCACATTCAGAATTTATTTAGGAGAAACTAATGGCAAGAGTTAAAAACGCAGTCAACGCGTTGAAGAAGCGTCGTACAGCACTAGAGCGTGCAAAGGGTTACCGCGGTCAGCGTTCACGTCTTTACCGCATGGCAAAGCAGCAGGTTCTGCACTCCCTGGTCTATGCATACAACGACCGTCGCGACAAGAAGGGTAACTTCCGTCGCCTGTGGATCCAGAGAATTAACGCAGCTTCACGTGCGAATGGTCTTACCTACAACCGTCTAATTCAGGGTCTAAACCTTGCAGGCGTTGCAGTTGACCGTCGTATCTTGGCAGATCTAGCAGTCAACGAGCCAAAGGCGTTTGCGTCATTGGTAGCTACTGCTAAGTCAGCACTTCCTGCAGACACATCAGCTCCGAAGGTTAAATAACCCAAGTGCTGATTGATCCCAAAGCCGCTAAGGTTCGTGGGGTTGCCAAGCTAGTAAAGAAAGAAGCCCGTCGTGAGACCGGGCTCTTTCTGCTTGAGGGACCACAAGGTTTCCGCGAGGCACTCGAAAGACCAAAACTTATCCTCGAAGCATTTGCTACCGAGGAGGCTTTGGCACGTCATGCCGATATGTTTGCCAAGGCTAAAGCAGCTCGAATTGAAGTTCAGCTCGTTAGTGAGCAGGTTCTTGCAGCTCTTAGTGACACCAACACTCCTCAGGGTGTAGTTGCTGTTTGCCACCAGTTCGATGTCTCCCTTGAAGATGTAATTGCGACCAAGCCAAAGCTTGTAGCCCTTTTATCTCAGATAAGAGACCCAGGTAATGCTGGAACTGTTCTTAGAGCAGCCGATGCTGCTGGTGCAGATGCAGTTATCTTCACTGCAGGAAGTGTTGATATCTACAACACCAAAGTTGTCAGATCAACCACCGGTTCGATGTTCCACTTGCCATTCGTGGTTGATGTTGACATCAATGAAGCTGTAGATGCTTTGAAAGCAGCTGGCATTCAAGTTCTAGCGGCAGATGCTTCAGGAGATTCACTACCTGTATTGGCAATCGATGGTTCATTGAATAGCCCAACTGCTTGGATGTTTGGCAACGAAGCTTGGGGCTTTGAGCCTGAAATCTTGAAGCTAGCTGATCGAGTTGTTGCAGTTCCTATTTATGGGGCTGCGGAGTCTTTGAACCTTGCAACCGCAGCGAGTGTTTGCCTCTACTCCTCAGCATTCCAGCAGAACTCAGCAAGTAGCTAAGCCCTTATAAAAACAACAGTGGATATACTTGAGGTCTAATGTCAGAGAACGCAGAAATCACTAAGGCAGCAGTCGATGCTGTTGTTTCTGATGCTCTGAAGCTCATTCAAGGAGCTACTGACCTTGCCTCTCTAAAGGCAATACGATCAACTGCTGTTGGTGAGAACTCTGGAATCACCAAGTTGAGCTCTCTAATGGGCAAGCTGCCAGGGGATAAGAAGGCAGATGCTGGAAAGCTAATTACTGCTGCTCGAGCAGAACTCAATGCTGCATTCGCATCTGCTGAGTCAGTTTTCTATGTTGCAGAGCAAAACGCCAAACTTCTTGAAGAGAGCGTAGACATTACTGCTTCTCCAATGACTCAGGTACTAGGAGCCAGACACCCGCTTTCACTTTTGCAGGATGAAATCTCAGATGTTTTCATTGGCATGGGTTGGGAGATTGCTGAAGGTCCTGAAGTTGAAAGCGAATGGTTCAACTTTGATGCACTGAACTTTGATGCAGATCATCCAGCTCGTGCAATGCAAGACACATTCTTCATTGAGCCTCAAGAATCACACCTAGTTTTGAGAACACACACTTCTCCAGTTCAAGTTAGATCTCTTCTTGAGAGGGATCTACCTGTTTATGTTCTCTGTCCAGGGCGAGTATTTAGAACAGATGAACTTGATGCAACTCACACTCCTGTGTTCCATCAGGTTGAAGGTTTAGCAGTTGATAAAGGTTTGACTATGGCTGATCTCAAGGGAACTCTTGAGCACTTCGCCAGAATCATGTTTGGTCCGGATGCAAAGATTCGGTTGCGTCCATCATTTTTCCCATTCACTGAACCTTCAGCAGAACTAGATGTTTGGCATCCAGGAGCTAAGGGTGGAGCACGTTGGGTTGAATGGGGTGGCTGCGGAATGGTTAATCCAAACGTTCTGCTTGCAGCTGGAATTGATCC
The DNA here is from genome assembly GCA_044232765.1 of Rhodoluna sp. Classification (GTDB taxonomy): domain Bacteria; phylum Actinomycetota; class Actinomycetes; order Actinomycetales; family Microbacteriaceae; genus Rhodoluna. The sequence continues at coordinate 11,200 of JBIILH010000018.1, forward strand.
AGAAGTTTATTCAGGTTTCGCATTTGGCATGGGAATCGAAAGAACTCTCATGTTCAGAAACGATGTCAAAGACATGCACGACATGGTCGAAGCTGACGTGCGATTCTCTAAGCAGTTCGGGGTGGTGCTCTAATGCGCGTTCCGTTGTCTTGGCTAGGCGAGTTTGTCGAACTTCCTAAAGGCTCATCTGCTGATTCAGTTATGGCTGAACTGGTTAAGGTCGGTTTGGAAGAAGAAGGTTCTCACGGTTACGACCTTGTCGGTCCAATCGTTGTTGGACAGGTTCTTGAATTTGTTGAAGAAGAACAGACCAATGGAAAAACTATTCGTTGGTGTCAGGTAAGAGTTGCTCCAGCTGGTAAGAAAGCTGCCGATGGCGGAGCAGATGTTCGTGGAATTGTCTGTGGTGCTAGAAACTTTGAAGTCAATGACAAGGTAGTTGTTACTCTTCCCGGAGCAGTCTTGCCGGGAGACTTCAAGATTGCAGCTAGATCTACTTACGGACACACAAGCGATGGCATGATTGCCTCTGCTCGTGAACTAGGCCTAAGCGATGACCACGAGGGAATTCTTCGCCTAGTAACTCTTGGGCTTGATCCTGAGCTTGGAACTGATGCTCTTGCTCTACTGGGGCTTGATGATGAAGCAGCTGAAGTAAACGTGACTCCTGATCGAGGCTACTGTTTCTCCATTAGAGGCATTGCTAGAGAGTTTGCTCACGCAACTGGCGCTAAGTTCACCGACCCTATCGATGCCGTGAAGCCTGTGCACGGTGAAGGCTTCAAAGTTGAGATCAAAGACTCTGCTCCAATTAGAGGAAATGTTGGTTCAAGCAAGTTTGTAGTTAGAAGTGCTAGCAACATAAACGCGGCAGCAGCAACTCCAGCCTGGATAGTTTCTCGTCTAAAGCTTGCTGGCATGAGATCTATATCGGTAGTTGTTGACATCACTAACTACGTCATGTTGGAAATGGGTCAACCACTTCATGCTTACGACGCTTCAAAGCTGAACGGCTCAATAACTGTTAGACGAGCAAAGTCAGGGGAGAGCCTAAAGACCCTGGATGGTCAAGAACGTTCTTTGCACCCAGAAGATCTTGTTATTGCTGACAACTCTGCAGCAATCGGCATTGCCGGTGTTATGGGTGGAGCAAGCACTGAAGTCAGTAGCTCAACCACAACAGTTCTAATAGAGTCAGCAAA
>JBIILH010000135.1:0-4179 GCA_044232765.1 Rhodoluna sp.
TGCTTTGATCTACATGCGAGTCAAGTTACCAACTCTTGAGCCAGCTCCAGCTGGTCGAGTAGGAGACTGGGTAGTTGAACTGGGTAATCCACTTGGTGAAATCAACTACGCAACTTTTGGAATCATTAGCAAGATCACCGACAGCGAGTATTACATGGATGCACCGACTAACCCTGGTAACAGTGGTGGTCCATTGTTGGACTCAGAAGCAAGAGTCTTGGGCATTGTGTCTTGGGGTCGCCTCATTGAAGAAGAGAAAATCGATCCCGACAATAAATATGGTGGTCTAGATATGGTGAACGGTATCTCAGCTGCCAAGAGACTTAGCAATGCCTGTGCACTTATCTACTCCGGTAGCCCGAAGTGCCCATTCGATAACTAGCTAAAGTTCTTTAGAAGTCTTGAGCCATCTCGGCTAGACGATCAATACGATCCTCTGTGTCTGGATGACTAGAAAGTAATCTTGCGAATAGTCCGCGTCTAAATGGATTAGTGAAATACATTCCTGCAGTTGCGATGTTCTTTCTGGAAGCAGCTTCACTAAAGAGTTCAATCTTGTTTAGTGCTGACATTAAAGCTTCTGGATGTCTAGTCATTAGAGCACCGGTTGCATCAGCAAGATATTCTCTTTGTCTAGAAATACCATTCATAACCAATGGGCCTAGAACTGCAGAGATTAACCAGGCCACAAAGCCAACAGCAATAAGGATTAATCCAATTGGAAAAAGTAGAACGCTTAGGAATACGCTTCTTTGACGAGGTTGACCAAGTCTTGATGACCCAAAGAATCCAAGAATGAAGAGCAAACAGAATTGAGCAAGAGCAGAGAATGCTCCAACTAAACCAAACACAATCATCTTTACTCGAGTGTCATAGTTTTTGATGTGTGCCATTTCATGAGCCATGATTCCTTCAAGCTCATACTTCTCTGTAATCTTTAGAAGACCTTCTGTCGCTCCTACGTGAGCATGCCATGGATCTCTACCAATAGCCATCGCATTGATTGACTGATCAGGAATTACATAAACCTTTGGCATAGGCATGCCTTCACTTATTGCTAGGTTCTCAACAGCACGCCAGAGTCTTGGATTAGTGTCTTTTGTAATTCTTACTCCCCCGGCTAAACCCATTGCCATGGTTGCCGCTAAGAAGTACTGAATAAGTGTGTAGACGAGAATGAAACCAATCAAAGCAATTCCAACCCAGATGTTGTCTGTCAACCAGGACAATAGAGCTGCGATGCCTGTAAAGAAGAGCACCCACACCGCGATGATGATTAGTGTGTTTCTCTTGTTCTTAGCAATTGCGTTATACATTCAGAAGCCTTCTTTCAAAGTACTTCTCTAATATAGGCCCCTTGGTTCTGTTTGGGGACATCACTTCATACCAAAGAGATAACCCTTGAAGCCTCTATCTATGTACTGGAAACACTAAACAAATCAGATAAACCAAACACAGATCTAACTGGATAGCTCAAATACTCTGACCATTCAGCAAGTCGAGGCTCTCTCCATACATAGTCATCTGCTACCTGAGCCAGACAGGCCCAGTAGAAGACTGTTACTAAGTCAATGGTGAGGAAGTTCTGAGTCTCATCTTCATAGACTCTGCCAAGGATTCTTCTTAGAAGTTGGGGGACTTGAGCCAACCCGTATTCATGCAGAGTATCCAATACCAATAGTTCAACCTGATGGGCTCTCTTGGCATTCCAGATAGGCGAGGCATCAGATCTGTGAAGCATGCTGGTTATAGCCAAAGCTTTCCTAAAGGCCGCCGAGTCCATAGCCAGGAGCAGCCCCTCAAAGCGTTCTAGCTCGTAACCTGCATACCTAAGGTCCAAGATGTCTGGGTAGTAGAGAATTCCCACCAGGCTGGCTCTCCCAGCAGGTGGGTTCAGCCTTACCTGGTCCTCTTGGGAATCATCGAAATCTTGCACACATCAATTGTCCTAGGTCTCCGCTAGTGTTTCTAGCAAGTAATGGACAAATGTGCCATTTGAGAACACTTGGAAGTACCGAGAGAGTAAGGGTTGGTAGTTACACGATGAAAGCACTACTTATGGGATTCTTTGGAGTCTTTGCAGTATTTTTGGCACTCGGTTTCTTTATTCAGAATCCAGCAATATTCTGGATTATCATCTTTGTGCTAATTGGGGTATTTGCTCTTGCAGTATGGAGCGGATCAAGAAAGACAACTCTTAATGATCCTGAGAGAGCTAAGAGGCGCAATACTGCATTCAGTAGACAGGGTGGCATTTCAGAAGGTGACATTGTTCATCACCACCAACCAAATGGAAGACCTTTCGACGACAACGGTAATCCAGGGTCACTTCTAGGAGCAGCTGCAGTAGGTGCCGCTGCTGCCTATATCTTGAGGCCAGATGCTGAGGAAGTTGCTCCAGTTGTTGAGCCTGATCCTGAAATAGAAAATGCTGCCGCGATGTATTACGAGGGTAATGATTCTTACAACGAAGAAGAGGGCGAGTATTAGCCAAGCATGTCGTGCAACACGATAGTTGCATCACGAGCTGGGCCAACACCAATTGCAGATATGCGGCAGTGGCTCATCTTCTCAATAGCTCTTACATAAGCCTGAGCATTCTTAGGTAGCTCTTCAAATGTTCTGCATCCTGTGATGTCTTCTTCCCAACCTGGGAAGTTTTCATAGATTGGCTTTGCGTGGTGGAAGTCAGATTGTGACACAGGAACTTCTTCCACTCTCTTGCCATCCACTTCGTAAGCTACACAAACAGGAATCTCTTTTATGCCAGTTAGAACATCAAGCTTGGTAAGAACAAAGTCTGTAAGTCCGTTAATGCGAGCTGAATAGCGAGCAATTGGAGCGTCATACCAACCACAGCGACGCGGACGTCCGGTAGTTGTTCCGAATTCGTGGCCAGTCTTACGAAGCAACTCGCCCCACTCATCAAACAACTCAGTAGGGAAAGGTCCTGCACCAACACGTGTTGTGTAAGCCTTAACAATTCCAATTACGTTCTGGAAAAGCCCTGGACCAATGCCAGATCCAGTTGCAGCTCCACCAGCTGTTGCGTTTGATGAAGTTACGAACGGGTATGTTCCGTGATCAACGTCAAGCATTGTTGCTTGTCCACCTTCGAACAGAACATTCTTGCCCTCTTCGATTGCTTGGTGTAGTTCAAGTGCTGTGTCTGCAACCATAGGACGAAGACGTTCTGTGTAAGAAAGTAGTTCTGTGACCACCTCTTCAACGCGAATAGCAGCACGGTTATAAACCTTTGACAGCAACTGGTTCTTTTGAACTAGAGCTGCTTCAACTTTTTGGCGAAGAATAGATTCATCGAACAAGTCTTGAATACGAATACCCACACGGTTGATCTTGTCTGCATAGGTTGGACCAATACCGCGACCGGTAGTTCCAATGGCACGCTTACCCAGGAAACGTTCGGTGGTCTTATCTAGTGACACGTGATAAGGGGTGATGACGTGAGCGTTAGCTGAAACTCGTAGACGGCTAGTGTCAATTCCGCGAGCGTTAAGAGCATCTAGTTCTTCAAAGAGAACGTGTAGATCAATAACAACACCATTTGAGATAACTGGGATAACTCCAGGTGTCAAAATACCTGAAGGTAGCAGGTGCAATGCATATTTTTCATTGCCAATAACAACTGTGTGTCCGGCATTGTTTCCACCATTGAACTTCACAACGTATTGAATGTGTTCAGCTAGCAGGTCAGTAGCTTTACCCTTGCCCTCATCGCCCCACTGAGCGCCTACGATAACAAAAGCAGGCATGGCAATCTCATTTCTTTAGAGGTGAATTACACCTTTATTTTACTTTATTGAGACTGCCGGTTGCCCCGCCTAGCCCACTACTCCTTGGTAGGTTTGGTGGCTTTCTTGGTGGCTTTAGGCTTCGGTGTTTCAGCTGGCCAAGATGCAGGGGTTGGACCTAGAACTTTGGCTGTTTTTTCAATAATTGTTTTGGCTACACGGCTATTGCCTTTGGTCTTATTGAGGACGCCTTTAGCGATAGCCGCTCCTGCGACTGCCTTTCTCGCAACTGCCACGCCCTTAATCGCTCTTCCTTGTGGTAGAAAAGCCACGACTGTAGCTGCCACTCCAACTGCCTTGCGAGCAAACTTCACAGCTGAGCTGTCCAAAATAACAACAAGATCGATGAGCTTCTGATGTTTATCCT
>JBIILH010000089.1:0-4137 GCA_044232765.1 Rhodoluna sp.
CTAGAAACATCGAAGTAAACGTCATGAGAGAACACATCGAAGAGCTTAAAGACAAGAAGGTAATTGCTTTCTGTCAGGTAGGTCAACGAGGTCACACTGCAACCCAACTATTGCAAGGGTATGGAATCGAAGTCGTCAATCTTGACGGTGGATACAAAACCTGGCGAACAGCGATGGACGCTAGAGAAAGAAAAGAAGGATAAGTAAATGTGTCAAAAAGTAACCTGTCGTAAATGTCAGAAAGCTACCTGGAGTGGCTGTGGTCAGCACGTCAGTCAGGTAATGAAAGGAATTCCTCAGTCAGAACGCTGCCAGGGACACCAGAACGACCCGAAGGAACCTGGTTTCTTCTCAAGATTATTCGGTAAGAAGTAAGGAAAGAACTATGTGTAGTCCAGCATTATGCGAAACCTGTAACAAAGTAACTTGGGCTGGCTGTGGCCAGCACATCGAAGAAGCACTAGAAGGTGTTCCTCAGGAACAGCTTTGCCAGTGTGGAAACTAAGTAGCTAAGAACGCTTTGCGTTCTTTCTCTGAATACTTTTCAATTGCATACCTCAACATTGTTCGAGGCATCTTAGCTTTGTGTCTCAAGATGAAATCGGTAAGAAGATCTTGATCTCTCTTACCCACCTCGCGAAGCATCCAACCCGCTGCTTTATGAATTAGATGATGTTCATCAGTAAGTGCTTCTTTAGCCATCGCTAGAGTTGGTCCGAACTTACCAATACGAATAAGTGGGAAGGTAAGAATTATGGAAGCTCTTCTTTCCCATAAATTTTCAGACTTGGCTAATCCTCTTAGAAACGGTGCGCCATAACCCAGGTGCCTAGAGAGTATCTCTCCCATGTATGGCGCGCTAGCGTCAATCAGATCCCAGTTATTGACCTTGTAGTCCTTGACTAGGCCTAACCAGAACTCAAATAGTTCAATACGTTCAGCGTTATCTCTAGCTTTTGCATACTTGTTGTTCAGGATTACGAGAGCAGTCAGACGCTCCTCGTGATACTTAGATCTAGCTAAAGTAAGTAGCTCTTCTTGAGGTAGATCTTTGTACTTCTTGGCAATGATCCTGGTGTCAGGAACTGTAATTCCAAGAAAGATATCTCCGGCACCGTAGGAGTCTTCGCCAAAAACTTTAGTCTTAGCAGAACCTAATGCCCAATCTTTGCTTGCAACAGCTCTTAGGTCTTTTCTAAGCTGAGCTAGCAATTTTGTTGCTTCGCCCTGCGAACTACCCGCTTTTTTATTGGCCACATCGCCCAATTTTAGCGAAGCTGCTCTGCCTTTCAAGGCTTGACGTTCGCCTCTGGGGCTACTGAGAGCGTCTCCACAGGACCACTGACGTGGACTTCTTTGGTCTTCTGCCGGATGGCAGGCTTACAGTTCCCGAATCTCCAACTGCAAAGACTCGAACTCCTGGCTGCTTTTGAGACAGCTCCTCGACTAGCTTTTCTAGTTCATTGACCCTTATCTTCATGTCCACTACATAGTTCTCAAGATCAAGGATTCTCTTTATAGCAACCAGAGATACACCTTCACTCGATAGCTTTGCTACCTCAACTAATTGGGTGACGTTACGAAGGGTATATCTTCTGGACTGACCAATGGTTCTACTTGGTCTAACAAGACCCATGCGGTCATACTGACGAAGAGTCTGTGGATGCATCTTGGCTAGTTCAGCTGCTGCTGCAATGGTGAGGATAGGAGCATCTGGGTCAATTTGATTCATTAGAGAAGTCCTGCTCTATTCAGTAGATCTTGTCTTGGATCTTCCTTAGGAAGTAGTTCATCAAATTCAGCAAGAGCTTTAGCAGCCTTGTCGCTGATGTGTGACGGAACTAGAACTTCAACGCTTGCTAGAAGATCGCCAACACCCTTGGATGTTGTTACACCTTTACCTTTTACTCGCAACACTCTGCCGTTAGGAGTGTTAGGAGCAACCTTAAGTTTCACAGGGTCTCCGCCAAGAGTTGGAACCGAGATAGTTGCACCTAAAACAGCCTCAGCAAAAGTTACTGGAACAGATAGACGCAAGTTATTACCATCTCTACTAAACACAGGATGAGGTTTAACAGAAACAGTAATAATCAAATCTCCGTTAGGTCCACCATTAGGTGATGCTGCACCTTTGCCACGAAGTTTAATCTTCTGACCATCTAGAACTCCAGCAGGGATTTTTGCATTGATTGGATCCATACCTGCGTAGTTCAACTTAATGGTTGTTCCATTAACAGAATCAATGAATGGAAGTTCAGTTGTTGCAGTTAGGTCTTGTCCTGGCATCGGACCACCGAAACCACCAAAGCCCCTTCCGCCTCCGCCAAAAAGATTCGCAAAGACATCTTCGAAGCCAGCATTAGATTGACCACTACCGCCAGGAGCTGTGAATCTTGCTCCACCGCCCATAGCTCTGAACTGATCGTATTCTCTTCTTTGGTCTTTATCAGAAAGAACTGAATATGCTTCAGAGATTTCTTTGAACTTAGCTTCAGACTTAGCATCACCTGGATTTGAATCCGGATGATATTTTCTTGCTAGCTTTCTATAAACTTTCTTGAGCTCTGCTTCAGTTACATCTTTAGCGACGCCAAGAACTTTATAGAAGTCCTTCTCTAACCAATCTTGACTAGCCATCTTTTAATTACTTCACTTCAGGAATAAAAACTGCAACCATTGCTGGACGAATAATACGATCACCTAGTTTGTATCCAGGAGAGATAACATCAGCAATGACATTCTCTTCTACATCAGCAGAAGGTGTCTGCACTAATGCGTTATGTAATTCAGGATCAAACTTCTCACCCTTTGCACCAAACACAACTAGACCAAACTTGTCTCCACCATTACGCAGCTTGTTAAGAACTGCAGCAAAAGGAGAACCTTCTAGATCACCGTGTGCTTCTGCAAGAGATAGGTCATCGAATGCAGGAAGGAATGCTCTAATAACTTCAGCAATCGCAGCATTGCGAGCTACATCTCTGTCTCTCTCAACACGAGTCTTGAAGTTAACAAACTCAGCCTGCAGTCTCTGCAAATCAGCTAGAAGCTCTGCTTCCTTGCTGATAGGCCCTGTTTCTTCAACTAGGTCCTGTAATTCAGCATCTAGCGGGTCCTGAGGAGAGTCAGTGCCTGAAGGCACTGACCCGTTGTCCTCAGACATTACTTCTTCTCTTCTTCTTCGTCGACTACTTCAGCGTCAACAACATCTTCAGTTGATGGGGCTTCTTGCTCTGCTTCTTGTGAAGCAGCAGCATAGATAGCTTCGCCCAACTTAGTCTGTGATTCGTTTAGCTTCTCAAGAGCTGACTTCACTGCCTCGAAGTCTTCTCCTGCAAGAGCAGTCTTTAGAGCATCAACATCTGCTTGCACATCTGTCTTAACTTCTTCAGAAAGCTTCTGGTCGTTGTCCTTGATCAATTTCTCAATCTGGTAGACCATCTGCTCACCCTGGTTACGAGTGTCTGCTTCTTCGCGACGCTTCTTGTCTTCAGCTGCGTGCTCTTCTGCATCTTTAACCATGCGCTCAATGTCTTCCTTAGACAATGAAGAACCACCGGTAATAGTCATTGACTGTTCCTTGTTAGTTCCCTTGTCCTTAGCTGACACGTGCACGATGCCGTTTGCATCGATGTCGAAGGTAACTTCGATCTGAGGCAAACCTCTAGGTGCTGGAGCAATGCCAGTTAGTTCAAAGTTTCCAAGAGACTTGTTGTCTCTAGTGAAATCTCTTTCACCCTGGTAAACCTGAATGCTAACTGCAGGTTGGTTGTCATCAGCTGTTGTGAAAACTTCTGATCTCTTAGTTGGAATCGCAGTGTTACGTTCAATCAACTTAGTCATGATTCCACCCTTGGTTTCAATACCAAGAGATAGTGGAGTCACGTCAATCAATAGAACGTCTTTACGTTCACCCTTTAGAACACCAGCTTGAAGTGAAGCACCAACTGCAACTACTTCATCAGGGTTCACACCCTTGTTAGCTTCTCTACCACCGGTAAGGCTCTTAACAAGTTCTGCAACCTGTGGCATACGAGTTGAACCACCAACAAGAATTACGTGTGCAATGTCAGCGACCTTCACACCTGCTTCTTTGATTACGTCGTTGAAAGGCTTACGTGTGCGTTCCAACAAATC
>JBIILH010000090.1:0-4121 GCA_044232765.1 Rhodoluna sp.
GATGGCAGCGAAGCTGGCTATCTAACTATTGATGAGCCATGGCCAAGCATGCTTAGAGGTGTCTGGGGCGATCCGGAACGCTACGTTGAAACCTACTGGTCAAGATTCAAAGGTAAGTACTTTGCTGGCGATGGGGCACGTTTCGATGAAGATGGCGACATCTGGCTACTTGGCCGGATCGATGATGTGATCAAAGTTTCAGGACACAGACTCTCAACTGCTGAGATTGAATCAGCACTTGTTGAACATCACTGGGTAGCTGAAGCAGCTGTAGTTGGAGCTAAAGATGAAATCACAGAGCAAGCAGTGGTTGCTTTTGTAATTCTTCGTCAGGATGAACTAGGTGATGCACCAAATGAAGAAGAGATAGGCAAAGTTCTTAGATCTTGGGTTTCTGAAAAGATTGGTGCTATTGCAAGACCTAGACAAATCATGGTTGTCTCTGAACTTCCAAAGACAAGATCGGGCAAGATTATGCGACGACTTCTCAAAGACGTTGCTGAGGGTAGACCAGTTGGTGACACCACAACACTTGCTGACTCATCAGTGATGACTGCCATCAATGACAAACTGCATGATGGAGCTAATGACTAGTTGAACTCAACTATCAGTTCAACTTCAACTGGAGCATCAAGTGGAAGTACTGCAACACCAATCGTTGATCTAGCGTGAATACCGATATCGCCAAAGACCTGTCCTAGGAATTCTGAAGCACCATTGTTTACTGCAGGGTGTCCTGTGAAGCTAGGGTCGCTTGCAATAAAGCCATTGACTTTTACGATTCTTGTAATTCGATCCAGATCACCAATTGCGTACTTCACAGCAGCTAAGCAGTTCAATGCAGCTATCTGAGCCAGCTCTTTAGCCCTCTCCGGTGAAACATCTGTAGGTACTTTTCCTGTTTCAACCAACTTGCCATTAACCATGGGTAATTGACCTGCGGTCATTACTAGGTTGCCTGTTGCAACAGCAGGAATATATGCCGCTACCGGAGGTACAACCTCAGGAAGGGGAAAGCCCAATTCGATTAGTCTTGCTTCAACTTTTCCAGTCATATTTATGCCTTAGCTCTCTTCATGTAAGCAACATATCCACCCTCGGGGCTGGTAACTACCTGAACGAGTTCCCAGCCTTGTGCACCCCAATGGTCCAGTATTTGCTTGGGATTGTGGGGTGGAAGGGGGGTTACGGTGTATTCCCAGATGACCATATTTATGGTTCCTCTCAAAGATAGAAGGTAACCTTGAGTCTATGGCTGACAAGGGCAAGAAAAATAAGAAAAAGGCAGGTTGGCTGGGACTTTTTGGTCTTAGCACCGTAGCTGGAATCCTAAGCATGGCACTGGTACTACCAGTGGTCTGGTTGGGTGGACTTGGAGCCAGCGCTACCTTCTCAATCTTCCAGAGCCTTCCAGATTTCATCAAGCCTGTGAACGCAGCCGATGCTTCTAACATCTACGCCATGCAAGATGGCAAGCCAGTCCAGGTGGCCAGGTTCTTTGCTGAAAACCGCATCTCAGTTGACTTCGATGAGATCTCCCCAAACATGATTCGTGCCGCTATCGACACTGAAGACCCTCGTTTCTATGAGCATGGTGGAGTTGACTGGATTTCATTCACCCGTGCAATTGTCAATAACGTTGCCGGTGTGTCAAGAGCCGGTGGTTCCACCATTACTATGCAGTTCGTTAAGAACAACCTGCTTGAAGCAGCTGTCCTTAGCGGTGACCAAGAAGCTATCGATTTACAGACGAGCAGCAAATATGCTCTGGAGAGAAAATTCCAAGAAGTTCGTCTAGCTCTAGCTCTGGAACAGGACTATAGCAAGCAAGACATTCTTGCCGGTTACCTAAACCTTTCATTCTTTGGAACCAACATCAATGGTGTTGAAGCCGCTTCTGAGTACTACTTCGGAATCAAAGCTAAAGATCTAAACGTTCCACAGGCCGCAATGCTCACAGCCATGCTAAAAGGTGCAGAACTTTACCGACCAGATGTTGAAGAGAACAAAGAACGTGCTCTAAGTAGACGTAACCTGGTCATTCAAAACATGGCAAATGCAGGCGACATTACTCAATCAGAAGCAGATGAATACAAGGCTTCAGAGATTGAACTAAACATTCAGAAGATTCCTGTTGGTTGTGAAAGCGATCAGACTACAGCTTTCTTCTGTGACTATGTGGTTTGGAACATTCGTAACAGCCCAGAGTTTGGCCCTACCAAAGAAGATAGAGAAATCCTTCTTCGTAAAGGCGGTCTAGACATCTACACAACCATCGACCTCAAGCTTCAAAGAGTTGCTGACAAGGCCACCAAGACTTGGGTTCCTCCAACAGATAAATCTAAGGTTGGTGCTTCAAGCGTTTCAGTTCAGGTCGGTACAGGAAGAATCCTTGCTCTAACCCAAAACAGAATCTACGACCAGACAGATTCGGGTCTTGCTGGTCACACATCAGTGAACTACTCGGCTGATAAGAATTATGGTGGGTCTTCTGGTTTCCAGAGCGGTTCAACATACAAGATCTTCACACTTGCTGAATGGCTGACTAAAGGCTTCAAGCTAAATGACCACGTTGATGGCCGAGTCAAAGAATGGAATGCGGCTGAGTTCAGCTCCCGCTGTGGATCGAATGTTGGAACCTGGGCTCCAGGTAACGACTCTGCAGCACCAGAAGACATAAGTGCCCTGAAGGCAACATCAATGTCTGTGAACACTGCCTTTGCCTCGATGGCTAGCCAGTTAGATCTCTGTGACATTAGAGACATGGCAAAGCGCTTCGGAGTTCACAGAGCAGATGGAACAGAACTAGTTTCTTACCCTGCGTCAATTCTTGGAATCAACGAAATTGCTCCTCTATCGATGGCAGCAGCTGTTGCCGGAGTTGCTAACAAAGGTGTTTACTGCTCTCCTATTGCTATTGACCGAGTGGTCTCCAGAGATACTAGATCTGAACTTCAGGTTCCTAAATCTATTTGTTCTCAAGCTGTTACACCTGAAGTAGCAGCAGGTATGACTAAGGCAATGCAGGCAGTTATTAACGGTGGGACCGGTGGTGCTTCATCTACTGGTGATGGAACTCCTCTTGCCGGCAAGACTGGAACAACAGACTCTGGTGTTCACACCTGGATGACTGGTTTCTCTTCCGCTGTTGGAACAGCTGTTTGGGTTGGCAACGTTTCAGGTGATACTTCGCTTAGAAAAATCACTTTGAACAAGCGTCCTGGTGGAACTGTTCGTCACGAAATTTGGCGAACAATCATGAAAACTGCCAACAAAACTTACCCAGGTCAGAAGTTTGATGCTCCACCTCAGGACATGATCGATGCGACCATGATTGAAATTCCTCAGGTATCAGGTCAGGTTCCTGACGTTGCAGCTCAAAACATTATTGCCGCAGATCTAAACGCGAAGATAATGGTCGCCCCAGTAGCCTCTACAAAGCCTGCGGGAACTGTTGCCTACATCAATCCAAAGGCTGGCACAGTAATCCCTCGAGGCAGCATGATCAGAATCTACATCTCTAAGGGTGGATTGACTAAGTTGCCTAATGTGAAAGGTATGACTGTGGCAGATGCAACAGCAGCTATCAATGCTGCTGGCTTCCCAACGGTTAGCGTTCCTCAGCCTTCACAGACACAACTATTCGTCAATGACCCTACTATTCCTATCGGTAATGTAGTGGGCACATTGCCTGCTGGAGGTAAGTCTGTTCCTTCATCAAGTGCAATCCTCCTAATCATAAGCAAAGGCCCTTAGTGGAGTTTTTGCTTTACCTAGGTGTTGCTGGATTAGCTGTAATTATCTGGGCTACCTGCATCGAAAGATTCTGGTTCGCAATCAGGAGAAGTGAACTAAAGGTATTACCTAGTGGGAGTAAAGATATAGTTGTGCTTCACATCAGTGATATCCATATGGCTCCTTGGCAGAAATACAAAAAACGTTGGATTAGAAAACTTCAAACTAAAACAAACCCAGACCTAGTCATCAACACTGGTGACAACTTAGGGCATGCCCAAGGCATAAACCCAGTTCTAGAGGCTCTAAACCCTCTAACTGGAGTGCCAGGGGTATTCGTGAATGGTTCTAACGATCTCTATGCTCCTTCAAAGAGAAACCCTGTG
>JBIILH010000091.1:0-4113 GCA_044232765.1 Rhodoluna sp.
GACTAGCTTCATCTGGTGTTGATGTATTTGATGCAGGTGTTGTCCCAACTCCAGCAACTGCTTTTCTAACAGCAGACATCAAAGCGGATTTCGGTGTGATGATTTCTGCATCTCATAATCCAGCTCCTGATAATGGGATTAAGTTCTTTGCATCAGGTGGACACAAACTTGCTGATGAAGTTGAAGACCAAATCGAAGCAGCTCTAACTAAACCTTTCCTTTCACCTATTGGTGCTGGCATTGGTCGCGTGCAGAGATTTGCTGATGCTGAAGATAGATACATCGTGCATCTTCTAGGTGCTATCTCTAATTCACTCGAGGGTCTGAAGATTGTTATTGACTGTGCTCATGGAGCAGCGTCAGCAATCTCACCTCAGGTATTTGCTGATTCAGGTGCTGAAGTAATTGTTATTGGTAATGATCCTGATGGTCTAAACATCAACGCAGGTTTTGGTTCAACAAGCATGAGTGCTTTGCAAGCAGCAGTTCTAGAACACAATGCAGACATGGGCTTTGCTCATGATGGTGATGCTGATAGAGCACTTGCTGTTGATGCTAAAGGTTCAATCGTTGATGGCGATCAACTTATGGCAATCCTTGCTTTAGCTTTGAAGGCTAAGGGAGAGCTTGCTCGCAACACATTGGTTGCAACTGTGATGAGTAACCTGGGGCTTCGTATTGCTATGAAGGATGCTGGCATCGACATGATTGAAACCAAGGTTGGTGACAGATATGTCTTGGAGCAAATCCGTGAAGGCGGCTTTACTTTAGGTGGCGAGCAGTCTGGACACATTATCTTTAGTCGCTTTGCAACAACCGGTGATGGGATCCTCACGGGACTAATGATTGCCTCTGAAGTAAAGAGAACAGGCAAGTCTCTCCAAGAACTAGCTGCTCAAATGAAGACCTACCCTCAGGTGCTAATAAACATCAAGGGTGTCGATAAGAGCAGAGTGAACACAGATAAAGGCTTGCAAGAGATTGTTAAAGAAGCTGAAGCAGAGCTTGCTGACACAGGACGTGTATTGCTTAGAGCCTCAGGAACAGAGAACTTAGTTCGCGTAATGGTTGAAGCTGCCGATGAAGGAACTGCACACTCTTGGGCTGAGAGCATTGCTCGTGTGGTGGAGAAGAACTTGGCGATGTGATTCTAAAAGCTTCCTGTGAATTGCAAAGGCAAGTGATGGGGCAAGGATAGACCGGAATAGGCTAGAAACGAGAATGAAGGAATAAATTATGAAAAAAATATTAATCGCGCTGGCAACCGCAGGCCTGTTGCTTGCTCCAGTCTCACTTGTGAACGCAGCACCAAAGGCACCAACGGTTTCAAAGTGCTCTCCTACAGACCTAAAAACTCAGTCCACGTTGGATGCGGCAGTTAAGGCAGCTGAAAAGGCTTCTGCAAAGGCAAAGGCCACAGCAGCAAAACTAAAGACTAAGAAAGCTAAGGCTGAAGCGGCTTTGAAGAAGGCCAAAGCAGTCAAGACCGATGAAATAAAAGGCGCAGGAGAGTTGAAGGCTAAATTGCAAAAAGCGAAGAACAACATCGCAGCAATTAACAAGAGGATTACGAAACTAAAGGGTACCGCTCTAGCAAAGGCAGAGAAAGATCTAGCTGCGGCATTAAAAGAACAGACTAGATTGAACGGCTTGGTTTCTGCAGCCAATACTGATGTTGCTGAAGCTACCGAGGAGGCAACTGCACTAACTGAAGAAGTTGCTGAAGCAGTTGAAGAACTCGAGGTGGTTGAGGAAGAAATCGAAGAATCAACAGCTCTAGCAACCAAGAAGAAGTCAGACCTTACCAAGGCCAAGGGTAAGTGTAAGAAGTAATTCACTTGGAAATAGGCCCCGATTTTCGGGGCCTATTTTTCTTTAAGTACTATATCTTTCTAAGCAGAACTCTTTCAACTCTGTGCTTAGGGCCTTTTTGTAAAACTAATGTGGCTCTCGACTTAGTCGAGATTATGTTCTCCATCAGGTTAGTCAAGTTTATTGTTCGCCATATTTCCTTGGCTCTATCCAAAGCAATGGTTTCATCCATCTCTGCATAGCGGTGGAAGTATGAAGCAGGATCCCTAAAGGCTGATTCCCGTAGAGCTTGGAATCTATCTAGATACCAAGACTCAATTTCTTCAGTTGGAGCGTCCACATAAATCTTGAAATCAAAGTAATCGCTTAGAGCCACTTCTTGACCTAGGGCCGGAGGCTGCAAAACATTTAGACCTTCAATGATTACAACATCAGGGGAAGAGACGACAATGTTTTCACCTGGAACAATGTCGTAGGTGAGGTGAGAATAAAGGGGAGCAGAAACTTTATCTTGTCCGGATTTGATATCTGCCACAAACTTCAGCAAGGCTAAACGATCATAGGATTCAGGGAATCCTTTTCTCTCCATAAGACCACGTTGTTCGAGAACTGAGTTTGGGTGTAAAAAACCATCTGTAGTTACAAGAGCGACTGTTGGAGTTGAAGGCCATCTACTAAGTAGTTCTTTTAGAAGTCTCGAAACTGTTGACTTACCAACAGCTACTGATCCAGCAACTCCAATAATGAATGGAATTCTCTTATTGGTTCTATTTAGGAAAGCATCAGAGGCTGCATGAAGTTCTTGAGTCTGGGTCACATATAGATTGAGCAGTTGGCTAAGAGGAAGATAAATGTCTGAAACTTCAGCCATATCTAGGAAATCTCCCAAACCTCTGATCTTTTCAATTTCTGCCTCAGTTAGGGGAGAGGTTGAGCTTTTAGCTAATTCAGACCACTGATTACGGGATATCTCATCAAAAGGGGAAACTGGTGCCTCATCTGAGGTACTACCAAGGGGTAAGCCAGTCACATAAGCCATTCTGCCTTAAACTAGAGGCATGTGTGGAATCGTCGGCTATGTGGGACCTAAGTCAACCGTTGATGTCCTCCTAGGCGGGCTAAAGCGCCTTGAATACCGTGGCTATGACAGTGCCGGTGTTTCAGTGATCAATGCGGTTGGAGTTCTAGAAACTCGAAAGAGGGCTGGCAAGCTTGGGATTCTAGTTGAAGACATCAAGGAACACCCTCTAGGTCAATCACACATCGGTATCGGGCATACCCGATGGGCGACCCATGGAGCTCCAACAGATGGCAATGCTCACCCTCACCTTGGTGGAACTAACCACAAGCTGAGCCTGATCCATAACGGAATTATTGAAAACTTTTCAGAACTCAAGGCTGAGCTTCTAGCTCAAGGAGCAATCTTCTCTAGCGAGACTGATTCAGAGGTGGCCGCTCATCTAGTAGCAGCTGAATATGCCAGTTCTGGCGACCTAGTTGGAAGCTTTAGAACTGTAGTCAAAAGACTTCACGGAGCATTCACTATTTTGGTCATTCACCAGGATGAGCCAGGGGTAGTCCTAGCTGCAAGAAGAAATGCCCCTCTGGTTATTGGTTTGGGCGAAGGCGAGAACTTCCTAGGTAGCGATGTTGCAGCTTTCGTTGAACACACTAAGCGAGCAATTGCCGTTGGCCAGGATGAGATTGTAATTCTCAAGGCAGACAGCGTTTCAATAGAGAACTTTGAAGGTCAGAAAGTTACTGAAGAAGAGTTCACTGTTGACTGGGATGCCAGCGCAGCTAGCAAAGGTGGCTGGTCTTCATTCATGGCTAAAGAGATAGCTGATCAGCCTCAAGCTGTTGGCGATACTTTGATGGCTCGAGTTTCTAGCGATGGTGTTGTAAAGCTCAAAGAACTTGATGGCATAGCAGGACTTATTCCAAACATCGACCGCATCATCATGATTGCTTGCGGAACTGCAGCCTATGCATCAGAGGTTGGTAAGTATGCAATTGAAGCTTGGGCCAAGATACCTGTAAGCGTAGAACTTTCACACGAGTTTAGATATCGTCAACCTATTCTGACCAAGAACACTTTGGTTGTTGCAGTTAGCCAGTCTGGTGAAACCATGGACACTCTGATGGCCACTCGTTATGCCAAAGAAGCAGGAGCTACTGTTCTCTCTATCTGTAACACTCAAGGCGCAACTCTTGCTCGTGAAGCAGATGCTGTCGTTTACACACATGCAGGACCTGAAGTAGCAGTTGCTTCAACTAAAGCCTTCACAGCACAGATCACAG
>JBIILH010000019.1:0-12154 GCA_044232765.1 Rhodoluna sp.
CTTCTTGCTTGCTCACCTAATACAGATGCAGCTGCTTGGGCTAGTGAAAGGGAGAGAGCAACTGTGAGGTCGCGATTCGCAACTCCACGAACACCATCGGTACCAAATAGGCGGGCCATGGTTTAAGAATAAACGAGCAGTTGCTCGAAGCGACTTAACGCTTAGAGAACTGAGACGCCTTACGTGCCTTCTTGAGACCAGCCTTCTTACGCTCGATAACACGTGCGTCACGGCTTAGGAATCCAGCCTTCTTTAGAGCTGGGCGGTTGTTGTCGCGGTCGATCTCATTTAGTGAACGAGCAATACCTAGACGAAGTGCGCCTGCCTGACCAGCAACGCCACCACCCTGGATGCGTGCAGTCACATCGTAAGAGTCAGTTAGACCTAGAACCTTGAAAGGGTCTGTAACTAGTTGCTGGTGCAACTTGTTTGGGAAGTATTCTGCCAAGTCGCGACCGTTGATCTTGATTACTCCGGTGCCTGGCTTGATGCGAACACGTGCAACGGCTTCCTTACGGCGACCTAGACCTGCACCTGGAACAGTTAGTGGACCACGTGACTTTGCAGTCTTTACTTCAGCAACTGCTGGAGTCTCTGTGGTGTAGCTCTCTGGTGCAGCAGTTTCTGCAGCTTCAGCTTTCTTAGTTGGCATCTGTTGTCTTTCCTTCTAAGCGCTTACTGCGCTACCTGACCAATTGTGTAAGGCTTTGGAGCCTGTGCTACGTGTGGGTGCTCTGCACCACGGTAAACCTTAAGCTTTGAAAGCTGGTCACGACCAAGAGTGTTCTTAGGAAGCATTCCGCGGATTGCCTTCTCAACAGCCTTCTCAGGTGACTTCTCCAAAAGTTCTGCATAAGTAGTTGCAGTTAGACCACCTGGGTAACCAGAGTGACGGTATGCGTTCTTCTTCTGCAACTTAGATCCGGTAAGAGCTACCTTCTCTGCGTTGATGATTACAACGAAGTCTCCGTTGTCCATGTGAGGAGCAAAAGTTGCCTTGTGCTTGCCACGTAGTAACGCAGCTGCAGTTGCGGCCAAACGACCTAGAACCACGTCGGTGGCATCGATAACTAGCCAGTCGTTCTGAAGCTCATGAGCTTTCGGTGAATAAGTACGCACGAAATTGCCTTCTATTTCTTATCGGATTGGCGGTGAATTAGTAATTCACCAACATGTGCTAAACCAAATGGTTTCAGGCACGAAGCCTAAGTTTAGCCCGAAACTAGATAGATATGCAACCCGAAGATTTAGGGCAATATGGCTAATCATCCTCTAAAGATCTAGTGTGCTGGGTCATGGTGACCTGGGCTTCTAGGTCCTTATTTGCTGGATATCCGACCTCAATGAGGCTTAGACCTTCAGGAGTAACAACCTTGTAGTTATGCCCAATTCGGGACTTGGATTTGAGGGCCTTGGCTATGTCAGCAGCTGTAGTCCTACCAGCCCCAGCCTTGATTAGAGCCCCAACGATAGATCTGACCATATTGTGGGCAAAAGCATCGGCTAGGAGCTCAATTTCGACTACTCCCCCTAAAGCCTTGTTTCTCTTGACCGAAATAGACCTCAAAAGCCTGATTGTTGTGCCATGAGGCATTGGTTTACTGAAAGCAGCAAAGTCATGAAGCCCCAGGAACTCTTTACTCGCTTCCTGCATAGCCTCTAAATCCAGAGGGTATTTGATCCATAGGTTGAATCTAGCCTTTAGAGGGTTCCAGCCACTGGTTGCATCAGCAATTGTGTAGCGATACTTGCGGTGGGTAGCTGCATATCTAGCATGGAAGTGCTTAGGAGCCTCTGCTGCGTTACTGACTCTGATATCGGTAGGCAAAATAGCGTTGAGCTTCATCTTCAGATCGTTAGATCTGCCGAGTCGCTTGAGTTGAGCAGGAGTTAGGTCTAAATGAACAACCTGGTGCTCTGCATGAACTCCAGCATCTGTTCTACCCGCAACTCGAAGAGCAAAGTCATTCTTAGTTGGACCAAAGATTGTAATTAGAGCTTTTAGTAACTCGCCATGGACGGTTCTTAGTTTTGGCTGCTTAGCCCACCCAGCAAAATCTGTGCCATCGTAGGCAAGATCCAGCCGATAACGAATCAAGCCGTCAACCAACTGGTCAACGGCTTGATTCATGAGATCTTTGTTGTTTGAAATTACTTAGCTTCGTCAGCCTCAGGAGCTTCAGCTGCTGCTTCTGCAACTTCAGCTTCTTCAGCTGCTGCTTCAACAACTTCTTCAACTGCAGCTTCTGCTACAACTTCTTCTGCTGGAGCTTCTACAACTTCTGCTGGAGCTTCTACAACTTCTTCAAGTGCAGCTTCTGCTACAACTTCCTCAGCTGCAACTTCTTCAACAACTTCTTCAGCAACAACTGCAGCTGCAGTTGCCTTGACAGCGTTAGCTACCTTTGCCTTTGCTCTTGCAGGCTTAGCAACAACTGGCTCAAGAACTAGTTCGATAAGTGCCATAGGAGCGTTGTCGCCCTTACGGAAACCTAGCTTGGTAATTCTTGTGTAACCACCGTTACGGTCCTGAACTAGAGGAGCGATGTTAGCGAAAAGCTCGTGAACAACGTTCTTGTCAGTGATGTCAGCCATAGTCTGGCGACGTGCGTGTAGGTCTCCGCGCTTTGCAAGTGATACTAACTTCTCAGCAACAGGCTGCATACGCTTTGCCTTGGTCTGAGTAGTAGTGATCGCCTTGTGAATGAACAATGATGAAGCCAAGTTGTTTAGCATCAAACGTTCGTGAGCAGGACCGCCTCCGAGGCGAGGGCCTTTAGTTGGACGTGGCATTTGTTTCTCCTATTACTTATCTAGAGCCAGGACTAAGCCTGGTCATCCTCATCGAAGTTTGCGCTGAAATATGCAGCATCAAAACCTGGTACTGAATCACGGAAACGTAGTCCCATTGAAGTTAGCTTGTCGCGTACTTCATCAACTGACTTCATTCCGAAGTTACGGATGTTCATCAACTGATCTTCAGTTAGGTTGATTAGCTCGTTTACAGTGTTGATGCCTTCGCGCTTTAGGCAGTTGTATGAACGAACTGTTAGATCTAGTTCTTCAATTGGCTTAGCTAGTGCTGGTGGTAGGTCAACTGCAACAGCTGAAACTGGAAGGTCGATACCTTCTGCATTTTCATCTAGAGCAGCTGCTAGACCGAATAGGTTAACCAAAGTGATACCAGCAGAAGCGATTGCTTCGCGTGGAGAAATAGATGGCTTGGTTTCAACATCAACAATTAGCTTGTCGAAGTTGGTGAACTCACCCGCACGAGTTGCCTCTACACGGTATGAGACCTTTAGTACTGGTGAATAAATTGAGTCAACCGGAATGATTGAGTTGTTAGCCATGTCTGGCTGACGGTTCTGAGATGCCTGAACGTATCCACGACCTGCTTCAATGGTCAACCACATGTGTAGTGAGCCCTTAGTGACAGTTGCTAGCACTAGCTCTGGGTTGTGAATAGTTACGCTCTCGTTGGTAACGATGTCAGCAGCAGTTGCTACTCCAACGCCCTTCTTAAGCTCTAGTACAACTGGAGCACCTGCTTCAGAAGAAACAACTAGGTCCTTGATGTTTAGGATCAGCTCAGTTACGTCTTCCTTAACACCGTCGATAGGACCGAATTCGTGGCTGATGCCTTCGATCTTGATGCTTGTTACTGCTGCACCTGGAATAGATGAAAGCAGGGTACGACGAAGTGAGTTACCTAGGGTGTATCCAAAACCAGGCTCTAGTGGATCTAGGGTGAAGCGTGAGCGGTTCGGGAAATTGCTGTCAATTTCTTCGTTCAGAACTGGAGTCTGTGCAATTAGCACGTTGGTTCCTTTCACTGAGACATCCGCTATTTGATATCTCTTTTGTTGGGTTTGCTATTCAGTGGCCACTAAACAGCTGTATTAAATTATTTGAATCTTGAAACTGCTTGTCTCTTCAAAAGAAGAAACAATAAAACTAGATACGACGGATCTTTGGTGGACGACATCCGTTGTGAGCCTGTGGGGTCACATCAGAGATTGATCCAACTTCTAGACCTGCTGCTTGAAGTGAACGGATAGCTGTTTCACGACCAGAGCCTGGGCCCTTTACGAAAACGTCTACCTTCTTCAAACCGTGCTCCTGTGCCTTACGAGCAGCAGCTTCAGCTGCCATCTGTGCGGCGAATGGAGTTGACTTACGTGAACCCTTGAAGCCAACATCACCTGATGATGACCATGAAATAACAGCACCGGTGTCGTCAGTGATTGAGACGATGGTGTTGTTAAAGGTGCTCTTGATGTGAGCCTGACCGTGGGTAACGTTCTTCTTTTCTTTACGACGTGGCTTGCGGGCTGAGCCTGCTGCTTTGGTCTTAGGTGCTGCCATGAGTTTTCTCCTGAATCCTTTTTAGACGCGACGAGCCGGCGGGCTACTAACGCGCTGCTTTCTTCTTGCCGGCTACGGTGCGCTTTGGACCCTTACGAGTACGAGCGTTTGTCTTGGTACGCTGACCACGAACTGGTAGTCCCTTACGGTGACGAATACCTTCGTATGAACCAATCTCAACCTTGCGGCGGATATCAGCTGCAACATCACGACGTAGATCACCTTCGAGTTTGTAGTTTCCGTCTAGGTAATCACGAATAGCAACCAACTGGTCATCAGTTAGATCTTTTACTCGGATGTTTTTATCGATGTTGGTATCGGCTAGTACCTTCACGCTACGTGTTGGTCCGATTCCATAGATGTAGGTTAGGGCGATTTCAACGCGCTTGTCGCGTGGAATATCGACTCCGGCAATACGTGCCATTGGATTTCTCCTGTTTGTTATGAAAGGTCTGCAGCAGTGTTGTCCTGAATGCTTAATTCAGGCTCTCGCCT
This sequence comes from Rhodoluna sp., assembly GCA_044232765.1. Lineage (GTDB taxonomy): Bacteria > Actinomycetota > Actinomycetes > Actinomycetales > Microbacteriaceae > Rhodoluna. The sequence goes on from JBIILH010000019.1 coordinate 4,864, forward strand.
TTCCGAGAGGTGCCAGATATAAATCTTGAACACTGCCTTGTTTTTTATTTAGTTGTACTCACCGAGGTGAGCTGTTGCAAATCTAAAGTGCTTAGCCCTGGCGCTGTTTGTGGCGTGGGTTTTCGCAGATGATCATGACGCGACCATGGCGACGAATGACTTTACACTTGTCGCAAATCTTTTTAACGCTTGGGTTAACCTTCATGTCTCTTTATTTCTGTTCGTGGTTTTTTACAAAACCGATTTACTTGTATCGATAAATGATTCGCCCACGATTTAGGTCGTAGGTTGAAAGCTCAACAATCACGCGATCTTCAGGCAAAATCTTGATGTAATGCTGACGCATTTTTCCTGAGATGTGCGCTAAAACCTTGTGCCCGTTAGTCAACTCAACTCTGAACATCGCGTTCGGAAGAGCCTCGTAAACTGTGCCTTCGATCTCGATGACGCCGTCTTTGTTGGCCATAAACTCACTTATCTTTATTCACTTGTTGCCTCAAACACACGCAAAAAGACCGACTTAAAATAGGGATTTTTACGTGCCGAAACACCAAGACTCAATCCTAGGACATTTAAGGAAATAATGGTAGTTAAGATTCCAAAGGAACCGGGGTAATCCCATATTTAGCCAATCCGGCTACCCCACCGTCCTGGGCAGTCAGAACCCAGATTCCCCCGCTATGACGGGCCACAGTGTGCTCCCAATGGCTTGAATCTGAGCCATCTTTACTAGAAACTGTCCATTCATCAGCCAAAATCTTGACCGCCTGGCCTCCGGCGGTAATCATAGGCTCAATGGCTATAACCAGTCCAGGCTCAATAACAGGCCCCAAATCACGGGTTTGGTAGTTAAAAACAGCTGGATCTTCGTGCATTGAGCGGCCAACTCCGTGACCTATGTAATCTTGGAGGATTCCATACCTGCCAGATGCCTTAATGCTCTTTTCGACTGCTCGACCAACCTCATTTAGGCGTTTAGCGGTGGCAAATGCTGCAATTCCAGCCCAAAGTGAACCTTCACAAGCATCGCTAATTAGCTGTCTTTGGGCCATAAGCTCAGGGTCTCCACCTGGAACAACCATGCTGAAAGCAGCATCTCCATTCCAGCCAGCTGGGGTAATTGCTCCGCAATCAACAGAAATAATGTCGCCGGCAGCAAGAATTTTGTCCTTAGAAGGGATTCCATGGACAACCTCATCATTTACAGAGGAACAAATGGTGTGCTTGTAGCCAGCTACAAGCTTGAAGTTGGATTTAGCCCCCATAGAAACAATGGTTGATTCAGCAATCGCATCCAGCTCAAGAGTTGAGATTCCTGGGGCAATTGCATCCTTTACCGCCTTTAGGGCAGCTGCTGTGATTAGTCCGGCTTCACGCATTAGGACAATGTCCGCATTTGATTTAAGCGTTATACGCTCGCGTGCCATATCTATTCCTCTAAAGTGCTGGGCTTAGGCCGCGAGCAGTTAGTGCGTTGAGGATTCTCTCGGTTACTTCGCCAACCTGACCTAAACCATCAATCTCAACAACTAGATCTCTAGCTGAATAGATTTCGATTAGCGGTTGAGTTTGCTCTAGGTAAACATTCTGACGGTGGCGAATAACATCTTCAGTGTCATCAGCTCTGTCTTGTTCTTGAGCACGCTTTAGTAGACGACGAACAAGTTCATCAGTGTCAGCAACTAGAAGAATTACAGCATCTAGAATTCTGTGCTGAGAAGTAAGAATGTCATCAAGTTCATTTACCTGATCGTTAGTTCTTGGGTAACCGTCTAGAAGGAAACCAGCTTCAGCATCTGCTTGTGAGAGGCGGTCTCTGATTAGTTCATTAGTTAGAGAGTCAGGAACATATTCGCCACGATCCATAATTGACTTAACTTTCAAGCCAAGTTCGGTTTCGTTTTTGACGTTAGCTCTAAAGATATCTCCTGTTGAAATAGCAGGAATACTGTATGCGTTAGCTAACAGAGCAGCCTGTGTTCCCTTGCCGGCACCCGGAGGGCCGATCAAGAGAAACCGACTCATTTCAGAAGACCTTCGTAGTTTCGCTGCTGCATCTGAGCACTGATCTGCTTCACAGTCTCAAGACCAACACCGACGATAATCAAAATCGAAGTACCACCGAATGGGAAGTTCTGGTTAGCGTTCAAAAGAGTTAGAGCTACCAGTGGAATCAAAGCAACTAGACCTAGGTAGATAGCTCCAGGCAAAGTGATTCTGCTTAGAACATACTCAAGGTATTCAGTTGTTGGACGTCCCGCACGGATACCTGGGATGAAGCCTCCGTAAGACTTCATGTTCTCGCTTACTTCTTCAGGGTTGAAGGTAATTGATACATAGAAGTATGTGAAAGCAATAATCATCAGGAAGTACATGACCATATATAGAGGCTGGTCACCCTGAGTTAGGTTGTTGTTGATCCAAATAACCCAGTCAGGAACCTTACCTGCAGTGTCTGGACCATTGAACTGAGCAATCAAACCAGGTAGGTATAGCAAGCTAGATGCGAAGATAACTGGAACAACACCAGCCTGGTTCACCTTGATAGGAAGGTATGTAGCCTGTCCACCGTAAGTTCTCTTACCAACCATGCGCTTTGCATACTGAACTGGAATTCTTCTCTGCGACTGCTCAACCAAGATAACTAGAAGAACGATAACAACACCAACAGCAATAACAGCGAGCAATGTTTCGATGTTACGCTCTTGAGCAATCTGGCCAAGGCTTGCAGGGAATCCAGCAGCAACAGAAGCGAAGATCAATAGTGACATACCGTTACCGATACCGCGCTCTGTAACCATTTCAGCAAGCCACATGATTACACCGGTACCAGCAGTCATTGTGATAACCATTAGTGAGATAGCCCACCATGAGTTATCGCTGAAAACTGGAACTGTACAGTTTGAACCAAATAGTGCACCCTGACGAGCAACTGCAATCAAAGTTGTTGACTGCAGAAGACCAAGACCAATAGTTAGGTAGCGAGTGTACTGAGTTAGCTTTGCCTGACCTGCTTGACCTTCTTTGTGAAGAGTCTCAAAGCGAGGAATTACAACTCGAAGCAACTGGGTGATAATCGATGCGGTGATGTAAGGCATAATTCCCAGAGCAAAGATAGATAGCTGCAGCAAAGCTCCACCGGAGAATAGGTTTACAAGTTCATAGATGCCTGAAGTGCTGGTGTTACCAGTGTTCAAACATTGCTGCACGTTACCGTAGTTAACAAATGGCGCAGGGATGAAAGATCCCAAACGATAGATGGCAACTACAGCAAGCGTGAACATAAGCTTGTTGCGCAAATCTGGAGTACTAAAAGCTCTCTTGATTGCACTAAACATATTTGTCTCCTGTGGCTAAATACCGGTTAGGTAAATTACTCGGTTACAGTTCCGCCGGCAGCAAGAATCTTTGCCTTTGCAGACTCAGACACTTTGTCAACCTTGACGTCAAGTTTAAGGCTAAGTTCTCCTTGGCCTAGTACCTTGACCTTCTCGTTCTTACGAACTGCACCCTTAGCAACTAGAGACGCTACGGTCACTTCGCCACCCTGTGGGTAAAGCTCAACTAGAGTCTCTAGGTTTACAACCTGGTACTCAACGCGGAATGGGTTCTTGAAACCACGAAGCTTAGGGGTTCTCATTACTAGACGAACACCACCACCTTCGAAGCCTGGACGAACCTGGTAACGTGCCTTGGTTCCCTTGGTACCACGACCAGAGGTTTTACCCTTAGATCCTTCACCACGACCAACACGAGTGCGGTCTTTCTTAGAACCAGGAGCTGGACGCAAGTGGTGCAACTTTAGAAGGTTGCTCTTCTCCTGCACCAAAGCAGGCTTCTTAGCAACGGTCTTCTTTGCAGCAGCTGGCTTCTCAGTAGCTTCTACCTTTTCGGCAGCAGGCTTCTTCGCAGCAGCAGGCTTAGCGGCAGCTGGTTTAGCCGCAGCAGGCTTAGCCGCTGCTGGCTTCTTAGCTGCAGGCTTTGCTGCACCTTCGACGTTCTTGTTTTCTTCGCTCATTAGTTGATCTCCTCAACCTTTACTAAGTGCGCTACAGCACGAACCAAACCACGAACAACTAAGCTGTCGTCTTTGACAATAATGTCGCCGATACGCTTCAGACCTAATGTACGAAGTGAGTCACGCTGACGTTGGCTATTGCCAACACCGCTTTTAACCTGGGTCACTTTTAGACGTGCTGCCATTTTAGGCACCTGCCTTTGCTGCTTCTTTAGCTGCGGCTTGAGCACGAAGTAGACCCTTAGGTGCAACTTCTTCAAGCGTTAGACCACGACGAGCTGCAACTGCTGAAGGCTCTTCAAGCTTCTTCAATGCTGCAACTGTCGCATGGACAATGTTGATTGTGTTCGCTGATCCCAATGACTTTGAAAGAACATCGTTAACACCGGCACACTCTAGAACTGCACGAACAGGACCACCGGCGATAACACCAGTACCCGCAGATGCAGGACGAAGCAATACAACACCAGCTGCTGCTTCACCTTGAACTGGGTGAGGAATGGTTCCACCGATGCGTGGAACGCGGAAGAAGCTCTTCTTAGCTTCTTCGACACCCTTAGCAATCGCTGCTGGAACTTCTTTAGCCTTACCGTAGCCAACGCCAACGGTTCCGTTACCGTCACCAACAACAACTAGTGCTGTGAATGAGAAACGACGACCACCCTGGACAACCTTAGATACACGGTTGATTGTTACAACACGCTCTAAGAACTGGCTCTTAGTTTCTTCACGGTCGCGACGCTCACCACGAGGTGCACGTTCACGGCTGCCACGACGAGCATCGCGCTCGTTAGTGTCAGCTGCTGGTGCTTCAACCGGTGTGCTTTCAACTGCCACAGCAGTTTCTTGCTCAGTAGACAAATCTTGCTCCTTGTTTTCGTTACTCACAGAACCAACCCACCTTCACGTGCACCATCAGCGATAGCTGCAACACGTCCTGCATATCTGTTACCACCGCGGTCGAATACGACCTCAGAGATTCCAGCTGCCTTGGCACGCTGTGCTAGTAGAAGACCTACGGCCTTTGACTTAGCTGACTTGTCGTCAGTTGACTTACGTAGATCTGCTTCCATTGTTGAAGCTGATACCAGGGTGTGACCCTTAGCATCGTCAACAATCTGAACGAATACGTGACGAGCAGAACGAGTTACCACTAGACGTGGACGGGTAGCTGTTCCCTCAATCTTCTTACGAAGACGTAGGTGACGGCGACCACGAGCGGCAGATTTGCTCTTACCGCGAGTCTTTGGAGTTAGTCCCATGATTACTTACCTGCCTTTCCGGCCTTGCGACGAACAACTTCGCCTGCATAACGAACACCCTTGCCCTTGTATGGCTCTGGCTTGCGAAGCTTTCTTAGGTTGGCAGCAACTTCACCAACAGCTTGCTTGTCGATTCCAGAAACAGTGATCTTGGTGTTTCCTTCAAGCTGGAAGGTAATTCCAACTGGTGGCTCAACCATGATTGGGTGAGAGTAACCAAGTGCGAATTCGATTCCTGATCCCTTAGCGGTAACACGGTAACCAGTTCCAACGATCTCAAGACCCTTGGTGAATCCCTTTGTTACACCTTCAATGTTGTTGGCGATAAGGGTTCTAGTTAGACCGTGAAGTGAGCGAGAGTTACGCTCGTCATCAGGGCGAGTAACGGTGATAGTACCGTCTTCAAAAACAATTGTGATAGGTGCAGGAACTGTGTGAGTAAGAGTTCCCTTAGGACCCTTAACTTCAACAACCTGACCATCAATCTTTACTTCAACTCCAGCTGGAACTGAAATAGGCATCTTTCCAATACGTGACATCGTGGCTTACCAAACGTAGGCGATTACTTCTCCGCCTACTCCTTTCTTGGTCGCTTGACGGTCAGTTAGTAGCCCTGACGAAGTCGAAAGAATTGCAATACCTAGGCCACCAAGAACGCGAGGGATCTCAGTTGACTTTGCGTATACACGCAAGCCAGGCTTTGAAACTCTCTTGATTCCTGAGATTGAACGCTCACGGTTTGGACCGTACTTCAGTTCAATGTTTAGGTTCTTGCCAACTTCTGCATCGGTGATTTTGATTGCAGCGATGTAACCCTCTGCCTTCAAGATCTCTGCGATGTTTGCCTTTAGCTTGCTGTAAGGCAAGTTAATCTCCTCGTGGAACGCTGAGTTGGCATTGCGCAGCCGGGTCAGGAAATCTGCTACCGGGTCTGTCATTGTCATATTGTTTGTTTCCTTCTTTGTCGGTTTCTGAAAACTTTACGAGTAATCAGACCTATCCAATTAGTAGTTAGTTGTTCTCTGGAGTCTTGAATGGGAAGCCCAGAGCTGTAAGCAGCGCACGGCCTTCTGCATCATTTGTAGCTGTTGTAACCAAGGTGATGTCCATGCCTCTCGGGCGGTCAACGTTGTCCTGGTTGATTTCGTGGAACATAGTCTGCTCAGTTAGACCGAAGGTGTAGTTACCCTTACCATCGAACTGCTTGTCTGATAGACCACGGAAGTCACGGATACGAGGAAGAGATAGAGATAGAAGTCTGTCTAGGAACTCCCACATTCTGTCTCCACGCAAAGTAACGTGTGCACCGATTGGCTGACCTTCACGAAGCTTGAACTGCGCAATTGACTTGCGAGCCAAGTTAACCTGAGGCTTCTGACCGGTGATAGCAGTTAGATCTTTAACTGCGAACTCGATTAGCTTGCCGTCCTTAGACGCTTCACCAACACCCATGTTCACAACAATCTTTGTTAGAGCTGGAACCTGGTGAACGTTTGTGAAACCAAACATGCTCTGTAGTTCACCCTTGATCTCGCTCTTGTAGCGAGTCTTTAGGCGTGGCTGAATTTTTACGTCAGTCATTAGATTTCCTTACCTGAGCTCTTAGCAATGCGAGTTCTTACGATCTTGCTCTTGCCGTTAGTGGTTACTGTCTCGACCTTTGTACCAATACGTGTTGCCTTCTTGGTGGTTGGGTCTACTAGTGCAACGTTTGAAATGTGGATCGGAGCTGGTTCAGTTACGATACCGCCGTCTGATACACCCTTCTCGGTTTCAGTCTTACGAACGTGCTTCTTGACTAGGTTTAGACCTTCGACAATGACGCGGTTCTTTTCTTTGTCAATTGACAAAACAGTTCCGGTCTTGCCGCGGTCGCCACCACGAGCCTGAGTCTTACCAGTAATAAGAATTACTGTGTCACCCTTTTTGATTGTGGCCATGATTAAATAACCTCCGGTGCTAGCGAGATGATCTTCATGAACTTCTTGTCACGAAGCTCACGACCAACTGG
>JBIILH010000001.1:0-40255 GCA_044232765.1 Rhodoluna sp.
GGCAGGTGTCAATGTGACAACCGGAGCACCAAAGTGTCCTTGCGACATGTGTTTCTCCTACTCACTCGTATCTGTTTAGATGCCCAATAAATCTGGCTAATTAGAGCAAACGGCACTGTCGGCTAACCTGAAAAGTATAACAAATGCCTAGATTTAGGCAGGTTCAGGCCTAAGGCTCTTGATCTTGTGGTTAGTTAGCTTGGCTAGCTCATCAAGGCTAGAAACCCCATGTCTATCAGCCATATGGATGACAATCCTGGCACAGGCATCACTATCGGCTAGTGCATCATGGTGGTCAAACTCCTCATGACCTATGGCATAAGCCACCTGATTGAGCCTGTAACTGTCTAGGTTGTAGGTCTTTCTAGCCATAATCAGGGAGCAGCCATAGCGAATATCGGGTAATTCAGCCTCAATTAGGGCAGCGCTAGATCTCAATACCCCCATGTCAAACCCCGCATTATGAGCAATCAGGTCATCCATACCTATAAACCCAAGCATCTGATCCAGGGCTACTGCCCAAGTGGGAGCATCCACCACATCATGTGGGTGGATGCCATGAACACCAATGTTTCCCGTTGCAAACCAGTCATTTGGATATGGGGGCTTTATCAAGGTGGAGAAGGTATCTACAATTTTGCCTTCAGCTACCTTCACTAAACCAACAGCGCAAGGACTAGCTGAAGACCCATTAGCGGTCTCAAAGTCGATGGCTGTGAAATTTAGCGGCATGGTTCAATCTAACCCAAAGCCCAAGACACCGAAGGCAGAGAGCTCTAAGGCAAGTAAACTTGCTTGAATGGCTCTAACAATCGGTATCGTCGGACTACCAAACGTCGGCAAATCAACTCTCTTCAACGCACTTACTAAGAACAATGTGTTGGCAGCGAACTATCCTTTCGCAACCATTGAACCCAACATCGGTGTTGTAAATCTTCCAGACCCAAGACTTCAGAAGCTTGCTGACATCTTCGGTAGTCAAGCATTACTGCCAGCTCCTGTGTCATTTGTCGACATCGCTGGAATTGTTAAAGGTGCATCTTTAGGTGAAGGACTAGGAAACAAGTTCCTAGCTAACATCCGAGAAGCGGATGCTATCGCTCAGGTAGTTAGAGGCTTTGCTAATCCTGATGTTATTCACGTTGATGGCAAGGTTGATGCTTCAAGTGATATCGAAACCATTAACACTGAGCTAATCCTGGCTGATCTAGAAACTCTAGATAAAGCAAGAGTAAGAATTGAAAAAGAAGTTAAGGGTAAGAAAGTAGAACCTGCTGTTCTAGACACAGTAGACCAGGCTCTTGAGTTCCTAAATGCAGGCAAGCCTCTTTCTGTTTCAACTATTGACTTACTTCCAATCAAAGAACTTGGTCTGCTAACTGCTAAACCTATTCTTTATGTCTTCAACGTTGATGAGTCTGTGCTTAGTGATCCTGCCAAGCGTAAGCAGTTAGCTGACCTAGTAGCTCCTGCGGAAGCAGTGTTCCTAGATGCCAAGGTTGAAAGCGAACTTATTGATCTATCTCCTGAAGAAGCTAATGAACTTCTAGCCTCTCTTGGTCAAGATGAATCTGGTTTAGACCAACTTGCTCGCATTGGTTTCAACACTCTAGGTCTTCAGACCTATCTAACTGCTGGTCCTAAAGAAACTAGAGCTTGGACTATCAAGAAAGGTGCAACAGCACCTCAGGCTGCTGGTGTTATCCATACTGATTTCCAAAGAGGCTTCATCAAAGCTGAAATTGTTTCTTTCGAAGACCTAATTGCTGCTGGCTCAATGGCTGATGCCAAAGCAGCAGGTAAGGTCCGCATGGAAGGCAAAGACTATGTCATGCGTGATGGAGATGTTGTTGAGTTTAGGTTCAACGTCTAGGGCTATTCAGTAATGAGAGAAAAGCTCTACACAGTGGAACGTGTTTACCCAGTAAGTATTGAAACTCTTTGGAATGCCTGGCTGGACCCTAAGGCTCTAGAGGTTTGGTATAGCCCAGTGCAATTAGAAGTAGCTAAAGACACTGTTACTAATGAAGCAGTAGTCGGGGGAGTATGGACAGTTGGTGTTGATGTTCCTGAGTACAACTTCGTTGCCTACTTCTTTGGTGTCTACACCCAAGTAAAAGAGCATGAACTACTTGAACACACCATGAACTACACCCAGTCGTTGGCTGAGTTCAAGAAGAGAGTCTCCTCTCCTGATGAGCACCTGATTCAGCTCAACTTCAAGGAAGTTGAAGGTGGATCTTGGGTTTCATTTACTCAGTTGGGTGAAATGCCTGCTGAGCAAATTGAGTTGACCAAGGCAGGAACTACCTCTTACTTCGATAACTTAGGTCTCTACTTAGCAGGTAAGAAGTAACTCTATTTATAGGGTGTAGCTATAATCATCAACCCTGAAAACATTAATTATCGGTGGCAGATCTAGAAGATGGTTTTGTTCTAGTACGTAAGTATTTGACCTAAATCGCAGTTGGTCTGCGATACTTCAAACACTAGAGATTATTTGGGAGGTGTGAAGATGTTGAATGACAAGGAATGCGGTTGTGGCGAAGGCTGCAAGTGCTCAGGTAACTCAAACGAATAGAAACAACTAAGTTGTTTCTTGAATAAAGAATTTAGGCAAGCCTAGAACTCGGTACTACCGATGACAGGCTTGCCTTCTTTTATACCCGCTAGCAATACGCTCACCACATGACTAGCAGTCATACCTTCAGGGAAAGCCGGAGCAGTTCCAAAAATCGCTCTTGTAGCTAGACCTGTTTCTGTGTGTCCAGGTTTTGCATCGGTAACTTGAATCTTGTCTCTGCGGAACTCTTGAGTGATTGTGGCTAGGTAACTAGCGTGAGCAGTTTTAGAAACTGTGTAGGCAGACATTCCAGGGAACACCTTCTCTGAAACAACTCCAGTAATTCCAGCAACAAATGATCCTGCTTCTTTATCTAGAGATAGAAGTGGATGCAGAGCAGAGATGATGCTTGCTGGTCCTAGGTTGTTGATCTGCATGAGCTTGGCGGCATCTAAAGCAGAAGTCTCAGTTGCTTTAGCGAAACCAACAACACCTGCTGCGTTGATGATGCCATGAATTGGTTGGTTCAGGTTTAGTAGGTAATCAGTTAGTGTCTTGATGCTGTCTTGGTTCTCAAGATCAACAACTAACTTCACAGCTGCTTCAGCAGGTATGCGAGCGGCTGTGTCAGCATTTCTTGCTGTTGCCATGACTACTGCTCCTTGAGCGGAGAGTTGTCTAACGAGCTCAGAACCTAATGCTCCCGAGCCACCAATTACCAAGATGTTTTTACCTGTGAATTCCATTTCTCAATTATGGCCTTATTTAGATACTCTCGACCTAACTCGGGCAGAATAGGCACATGAAAACACATCGCGGAGTCCTTCACTCAAGAAATGGTGGAGCTGCTGCTAGCCAGCCTTTGGCTGTCTCAGCAGCGCTAGAGATTCTTAGAGCAGGTGGTTCATTCATAGATGCAGGTATTGCTCTTAGTGCTGTTATCTCAGTTGTTGAGCCTGGAGCATCTCAGCTTGGTGGTGATGCTTTCCTTATTACGCATCACGCTAAGACAAAAGAGAACCTAGCCTTCAATGGCAGTGGTGAAGCTGGACACTCAGCAACTAGAGATAAGTTCACAGACAAGATAGATCACCATGGCTACAGATCTGCAACTGTGCCAGGCACGGTTGCTGCTTGGTTTGCAGCTCACGAGAGATATGGCAAGTTGCCTATAGACCAGATACTTGCTCCTGCAATTAGGTATGCAGAGTTTGGCTTTCCTGCCTCAAGAGATTTCGTGCTGAGAATTCAGGGTTTATTGAAACTCTTTCCAGAAGTAACCTTCTTTGCAGACATGGGCATTGACACTTCCCTTGCTATTGGTGATGTGGTTATCCAGAAAGATTTAGCTAACACTCTGAAGCTAATTGCCAAAAACGGTAGAGATGGTTTCTATAAGGGTGAGGTAGCAGACAAGATTGTTTCTGGAACTGATGGCTGGTTCAACCATGAAGACCTTGCTAATCACGTGACCAGAGTTGAAGCTCCTCTTACTGCTAACTACCGTGGTTTCTCAGTGCATGGTCAACCACCGCCAACCCAGGGAATGATTCTTCTAGAAGAACTTCTTCTAGTTGAAGACAAGGATCTATCTAAGCTCTCAGAAGCTGAGCGTATTCACCTAATGGTTGAGGCTAAGAAGATAGGTTTTATGGACCGCAATGAAATAATTGCTGATCCTGAGTTTGTTCCTGTTGATACTCAAAGAATTCTTTCTCCAGAGCACATTGCCATTAGAAGAAAGCAGATTGATCCAGATAAGGCCTATAACGGTCCTGAAGGAGATACTAAGGAAGGTAGTGACACTACCTACTTCATCGTGGCTGACGCTGAAGGTAATGCTGTGTCATGGATTCAGAGTGTCTTCCATGGCTTTGGTTCGGCTTTTGTTCCTAAGGGAACAGGTGTTATTCTAAACAACAGAGCTACTGGGTTTAGTTTGGATGAGAACTCACCTAACCTCATTGAACCTGGCAAGAGACCAGCTCACACACTTAACGCTTGGACTGTTACTAATCCGGATGGTTCTCTTGCCTATGTGGGTGGAACTCCAGGAGCTAACATCCAGGTGCAGACAAACTTCCAGCTCATCGTTGCTCTGATTGATCTAGGTATGAGTGTTCAAGAAGCTTGTGAAGCAGCTAGATGGCAGCACCTAATCGGTGATTCATCGGATTATGAAACAGGAGCAGGAAAGCTTCAGATTGAATCAAGAGTTTCAGCAGAAGTTATAGATGAACTGAAGGCTAAAGGACATGATGTGATGCTGTTGCCTGAGTATGGACATGGCTCTGCAGTCCAGTTGTTGAAGATTCTTGACAATGGAACTCAAGCCTGGGGTAGCGACGTTCGCGTAGACGGACAAGCTGCTGGCATTTAGGAAGAGATTGGGCATTCGTTTCCAAATGGTAGTTAGACGTTAGGTAGTATTGGGCATAACCAATAAACATCAGTAGCTAATTCTTGTTGGGTCTCGAGGGGAAAATCAAGTTTTGGAAATTTCTAAGGTCATTCGAATTGTTGCCGCGGTTGTTTCTTTAGGTTTAATCCTGAATTTTGGTGCGCCAGCAAACTCTCAAAACCTAAACAATCCAATCATGGTTTCAGCTAAGTCCGCTCCGAATCTTTATAATCATGATTTGGTTGTTTATGGGGGATCTCCTGCGGGTGTGATTGCTGCAGTTGCAGCCAGCAGGAGGGGACTAAATGTTGCTCTACTGTCGCAGACCCCGACTGTTGGCGGAACAATTTCAAATGGTCTTGGAGCTACCGATGTATTAGTGCCAAGCAACGTCTCTGGTATTCCTTTGGAATTCTTCAATCAAGTGAAAGCTGCTTATAACAATAAAGATGCTTGGCGAGTGACCCCCAAGTTAGCAGAACAAATATTTAGAAAAATGCTTGCCTCTGCAAAAGTCCAAGTTTGGCTAAATGTGAGTGCCACTCAAGCCTCGATTGTTTCTGGAAAGATTACTTGCCTCACTGTGCGAAGTAAGTCCAAGTTCTGTGCAAAGCAGTTCATTGACGCCTCTTATCCTGCCGACCTACTGCCTTTGACAAAAACAAAGTTCAAATTAGGAAAGAAAGACCTGTTTGATTATGGTGACAACGTAGGTATGGATATCGCTTTCAAAACTAGGCTCACTATTACTGAAGAGCTAAGCGACGAGCAGGAGAAGAGCATTTCCTCATTGCCATTCATGCAACATCCCAAGACCTTCAATCAGGCTAAAGTCAAACTTACAGACGGCATGCCTTCATTCACCTATCGCTTCTGTGTATCAAAAGAGAACAAAAGGCCATTCAAGCTTGATCCACGTGATGAAAAGTACATTCCTGCCTGGAAAGTTCTAATAGCCGCTTTCTCCAAGAAACCTTGCGTTGACTGCGAAGAGGATGATGTGCATAAGGTAACTAGATTCTGGAGGATGGGTCGCGTTAGTGGTGACAAATGGGATTTGAATTCTCTAAACTCCTTCACAAACTTCCCGCTACCTGCCTCTTACTTCAGCGACCACTCATCCAGGGCAAGGACAAATGCCTTGGCTGCTAGATACATCGAGTCTCTTGTTGCCTTCATGCAAGCAGATCCTGATGTTGACGCGGTCGAAAAGAGGGCCCTGGATGGTTTTGGTATGTGTGCGGATGAATTTACCAACAACAACAACGTGCCCTATGAGCCATATGTCAGGGAAGGTCGTCGAGTCGTTGGCAAGTATGTAATGCTAGCCACCGATCAAAAGACCAATATCACAAAGCAAGACTCAATAGGTATTGGTATGTACCACCTTGATAACAAGCTTTCGATAAGCGTGCACCATAAGAATCGTCTTTATCGTGACTACACATCATTTCAGAAATCTAAAATCTACGAGATTCCTTATTCAATAACGGTCCCAAAGACAGGGCCAACGAATCTGCTTGTAGCCGTTGGTGTTTCTACTTCACCACTTGCCTACGGTTCCATTCGCATGGAACCTCACTACATGCTCATTGGTCAAGCAACTGGAGTGGCGGCAGCACTGGCGATACAAAACAATGTGCCAGTTGGTAAAATCCCAGTAACAGATCTTCAAAGTATTCTTAGGTCCTGGGGTCAGAAACTGTCGCTGAACAGTTACTTCAATATGTTTGGGTGTTTGAAGTGTTCGCACACACCTCTGTGAAGAATTCCATTTGTAGCTAAGACACTTGAGCTTGTCGCGGTTAGTTCACCATCAAAATCGGTGATTGTTCCACCGGCTTGTTCAACAATAGGAACTAGGGCAGCAATGTCATAGATCTTGAGATCATGTTCTGCGGTTATCTCAAGAGTGCCTTCAGCTAAGAGCATGTATGACCAGAAGTCTCCGAATGCTCTGGTTCGCCAAATCTTTCTGGATAGATCTATGAGTTGATCTAACTGCCCTACCTGATCCCATAGCTTCAGGTTGTTATAGCTAAGAGAAGCATTTTCTAGGTTGTTGACTTTAGAAACGTGGATTTGAACTTCTCTGCCATCGATGTGTCTGGTGTGTGCCCCAACTCCAGGAGCAGCCCACCATCTTCGACCCATAGCGGGAGCACTAACCACACTCACTAATGGTTTGCCATCTATTGCAAGAGCTATCAAGGTTGCCCATACTGGCACACCTCGCATGAAGTTAGCTGTGCCATCGATAGGGTCAATAATCCAGGTTCTGCTGCCCTTACCGTGAAGGTTTTCACCGACAGTTCCATACTCTTCACCGATAAGGGAATCATCTGGTCTTTGTTCTTGAAGAACTAGTTTTAGGGCTTCTTCAACGCTTCTATCAGCATCGGTAACAGGAGATAAGTCTGGTTTGGTTTCAACTACAAGATCCTGGGCATAGAAACGCTCGAGAGAGATCTTGTCAGCAATATCTGCCATCTCAAGGGCAAGAGCTAAATCTTTACTAAAGTCCATGTATAAAACTTACTCGTTAGATGAGTTAGCTAGAGAAGACATGAGTCTTCTAAGGGAATCTACTCTTGCTTCAGGTATTGTGCCATTAGCAATGGCTTCATCTAATAGACAGTCAGGGGAGTCAGGTAGGTGCGAGCAGTCTCTAGGACAATCAACCGCAATAGCCCACAGGTCTTCAAAGCTCTTTAGAAGATTCTCTAATTTGATATGCCCTAGCCCAAAGGATCTGACCCCAGGAGTATCAATGATCCAAGAGTTAGTTTCTCTGTTTAGGTTGATGGCTCTTACTGAGCTGCTTGTGTGTCTTCCTCTACCGGTAACAGCATTCACTCCACCGGTTGAACGAAGAGCTCCAGGGGAGACAGCGTTCACCAGTGTTGACTTACCAACACCACTGTGTCCAACAACCACTGTTATCTCATTAGCCAGGAAGTCGTTGAGTTCTTTGAGTGAAGGGCTTTCCTGTTTATTCAGAATTACAGGAATTGATAATCCAGAGAAGTTAGAGAGGAACTCTGTTGGATCCGCTAGATCTACCTTGGTAATGCATAGAGCAGGTCTAAGGCCTGCATCAAATGCAGCAGCTAGGTATCTATCAATCAATCTGGTTCTAGGTTCAGGGTTTGCAATAGCCACGACAATAAGCATCTGAGTTGCATTAGCAACCATCACTCGTTCTACTTGATCGCTATCGTCAGCACTTCGTCTCAAGAGAGATGTTCTAGGTTCCACTCGAACTATTCGAGATAGAGCTCCAACTGTGTCGGAGGTGTCACCAGCAAGAGCAACAAGATCTCCAACAGCAACACCTTCTTTTCTTAGTTCTTTACCAAGAGTTGCAGTTATCTCTCTAGCTTCATCAACAATGACTGTGTATCTACCCTTATCAACTTGGATAACCATTCCAATGGGAGCATCTTTATAAGTAGGTCTTGTCTTGGTTCTTGGCTTATTGCCTTTAGGGTTTGGTCTAGACCTGATATCACTCTCATCGATATCGTGTTGGCCAGGTTCTGGCTCATATAACCAACTCAAGAGTTGGTTCCCAACAAGTCATTCCAAAGTGAAACAAACTCAGGCATGGTCTTGCTAACCACACTGATGTCTTCAATAGTTAGGCCAGGAACTCTTAGACCAATGATTGCTCCAGCAGTTGCCATGCGGTGATCTTCATAAGTCTTCCAAGTGCCTGAATGTAATTCAGTACTTGGTTCTATAGCGATACCGTCTTCAAGTTCTGTTGCAACACCACCGATGTTGTTTATCTCATTAGTCAAAGCAGCAAGACGATCTGTCTCATGCCCTCTTAGGTGAGCAATACCTGTAATTCTGGAAGGACCATCAGCGAGAACAGCTAGAGCAATAATTACCGGAGCGAGTTCACCACCAATAGATAGATCAATATCTATTCCCTTGATGCTTCCTGTTCCGGTGATGACAAGGTCATCACCGTCTCTTTCAAAGCTTGATCCCATTTGAGTAAGAATCTCAACAAAGTGTTTACCGACCTGAGTAGTTGTTGGTGGCCAGTTCTTTACTCTTACTGATCCACCAAGCACTAAAGCTGCAGCCAAGAATGGTCCAGCATTAGATAGGTCAGGCTCAATGTTTACATCCCCACCACTAATCGGTCCTGGTTCAACCACCCATAGGGTTTCTTCAGGCTGGGAGACTTTGACGCCTCTTTGTCTTAGGCACTCTAAAGTCATCTCAATATGAGGAAGGCTAGGCAGATCTTTGCCAACGTGTCGGAGAGAAAGTCCTTGCCTGAATCTCGGAGCAGCCAAGAGAAGCCCAGAAACGAACTGGCTTGAGGCACT
This sequence comes from Rhodoluna sp., assembly GCA_044232765.1. Classification (GTDB taxonomy): domain Bacteria; phylum Actinomycetota; class Actinomycetes; order Actinomycetales; family Microbacteriaceae; genus Rhodoluna. Next base: position 9,311 of record JBIILH010000001.1, read on the forward strand.
GGCATCGATCTCAAGGTAGCCACCTTCGATAACTCCTGAACTAGTAATAGTAAAAGGAAGAGATCCGGTGCCCTTATCCTCAACTGAAACACCTAAAGCCCTTAGGGAATCGATGGTGGTCTTCATAGGTCTTCTGCGGGCAGCTTCATCACCATCAAAGGTGATTTCTCCAGCAAATAGGGCTGCCATAGGAGGCACAAAACGCATAACTGTGCCGGCTAAACCGCAGTCAATTCGGGCTTTAAGGGGTTCTCGACCCTCAATGTCAGTGGTAGGTGCGACTATTACAGAGTCACTCCTTTCGCTGACGGTGATTTGAGTCCCTAGCTGTATCAGGGACTCAATCATCAGCGAGGAATCCCTTGAATCTAGGGGGTTAATCAGGCGGCTGGGTGATGAGGCAAGGGCAGACAGCACTAATTCACGGTTGGTTAGGGATTTTGAGCCTGGCAAAGAGACGGATCCAGAGATGGCATGTTGAATTGTTGGGGCAAGCCAAGAACTTTTAGCCGAGCGGGAATAAATGTTGTCCGTCATGTGTTCTCTATTCTAACGGCATGATTTATTGGTGCCTTAGGACCAAAGCAGTTCAAAGACGAACAAACTAACCCGGAGGATGATACTTATTTACATTTCAGAGAATGCAACTCAGCCAGCTCCTCGCCGCCACGTTTACCGTGCAACCGCCAGAATCAGTACCAATCACCAATCAGAACTACTAAACTCACAACCAATGAGTAACCAAATGGGAACCCCCGCAGATCCGACCCCGAGTCGTGTTCCTTTCGCCATAGCCGCAGCCCCTTACTTTGAGGGTATTCGCCGCTACTGCATTTCAAGAGCAGGAACCTTCCAGCGTGGAGAAGACATTGCCCAAGACGCCTTGATGAAGGCGTTCAAGTCATGGGATTCCTTTGTCGATATCGGCTATGGACCTGGCCCTTGGCTATACAAGATTGCCAAGCGTGAACTTGTGTCAGCTGGTATCAAGCAGACCGAGCTGGATAAGAAACACCAGTTCGCCTACGAAGATGAAGAAGGAAACGTCGACTACGGATTCGACGAGTACGACTTCAACAACGCAGCCGACTCACCAGAAATGCTGATCATTGAGAAGTTCGGTATGGCTGATATTGAAGCAGCTATCAATGCTCTCGATGAAGAGTTCAGAGAAGTTGCTTTCCAAAAGTTTGTTGTTGGACTAGGCAACAAAGAAATCGCAGAGCTGCTAGATCTAAAGCAGAACACTGTTGGTTCAAAAGTTTCCCGCGCCCGTGAAAAGCTAAGTGAAGTCTTGAAAGAGATGGCTGCTGGCTTTGGGATCGGTTTAGATGAAGATAAGAAAAAGTAAAGGGTAATCCAATGTCAGAAAATAACTGCGAACTCACTCTAGGAAGAGTTTTTGATTTCCTAGCAAATGAACTAAATGAAACGCAGCGATCCGAGGTGCTAGATCACCTGGGTGGTTGTCAAACTTGCAAGAAAGAGTATGCAATCGAAAGCAAGATATCCAAGCTAATAAGTAGCTCATCGATGAATGCTCAAGCTAGTTTTGCATCCAAGATGCAAAATAGGTTCCAATCAGAGAATTAAAGAAATCCCCGCTCTAATGGCGGGGATTTTTCTTATATCTCTTGCTCTGGAAGATCTAACCAGCTGTACCAACCTTGGTTTAGCACAAGCCATGCAATAAGGCCGTGACCTAGTTGACCTGGTAATCCGAATTGAGAGTTCTTGATCTCTTCGTTGAATCCTGGGTGATCTACCAGAGGTCTGTATGCATCTACGAAAGGCAAGCTTCTTCTTGAAGCAACATCTTCAAATCCTGCTGATAGATGTTCAATGTCATAGTTCAGCTGAGGGTTACGGCTAGGAATAGGGGAGATGACAAAGCTTTGAACACCCTTGCTAGTTGCTGTGTCGAGGATGTTAGCGAGGTTCAGTCTTGATCTAGACATTGTGATTCCAGCGTTGATGTCGTTTGAGTTCAGAGCAACAATCAACCTGTTATCGGTATCAGGAGCAAAACGCTTAGAAGCTTCTTCTAGCCACTGTTCACTTAGCTGAGCTGTTGTTACCTCAGGGGTAGCAAGAACATAGAAGTCAATTCTTGGATAGTCACTCTGAGTTTTAGCAATAACGCGGCCAACCCAGCCCAAACCCTTAGGGTCGCCACCTGCACCAACGATGTCGTCACCAATGATGACAACTCGAATGTTACGACGTGGCTCTTCCATCTTTAGCTAAACGCTCTCTCAACTAGGTCTGCTTGTTCAACAGCGTGACGCTTAGCTGAACCAGTTGCGGGAGAAGCACTAGCAGGTCTTGAAACTAGCTGTGCTACCTGTCCACCCATGTACTTAGGAAGGAATAGACCAATGTATGTCCAAGGACCCTGGTTAGCTGGTTCATCCTGAACCCAGAACAACTCTGCACCTGGGTACTGAGCATAGACAGCCTTGATCTCATCAACTGGGGTTGGGTAAAGCTGTTCAACACGAACGATTGCGGTGTGCTGGTCATTACGCTTTTCAGCTTCTGCCAATAGATCCCAGTAGATCTTGCCTGAACAGAATAGAACTCTCTTCACGCTTGACTTGTTTAGTCCACGCTCATCATCAATGACAGGCTGGAATGAACCAGTAGTAAAGTCTTCAACCTTTGATGATGCTGCCTTTAGGCGAAGCATTGATTTAGGTGTGAAGACGACTAGTGGTCTTCTTGGTCTTGCATATGCCTGACGACGAAGTAGGTGGAAGTGGTTAGCAGGTGTTGAAGGTTGAGCAACAGTCATGTTGTTCTCAGCACAAAGCTGCAGGTATCTTTCGATACGAGCAGAAGAGTGGTCTGGCCCCTGGCCTTCATAACCGTGAGGTAGAAGTAGAACTAGTGAAGAGTTCTGACCCCACTTCTGTTCTGCTGAAGAGATGAACTCATCAAGGATGGTCTGAGCACCGTTAGCGAAGTCACCGAACTGTGCTTCCCATAGAACCAAAGCATCTTTACGCTCTACTGAGTATCCGTATTCGAATCCCATTGCAGCGTATTCGCTCAATAGTGAATCGTAGATGTAGAACTTAGATTGTTCTTCTGAAAGGTTTCTAAGTGGAATCCACTCTTGGCCGTTATCACGATCGTGGAAAACAGCGTGACGTTGAACGAATGTTCCACGTCTGGTGTCTTGACCAGACATACGAACGTTTACACCTTCAACTAGTAGTGAACCAAGTGCAAGAAGTTCTCCGAAGCCCCAGTCAATGCCACCTTCTCTAGACATTTCAACACGCTTAGCTAGAAGCTGCTGAAGTTTAGGATGAACACTGAATGCAGGCGGAATGTTGCTGTGTGCAGCACCAATTAGTTCAACTACGTCCTTAGCGATCTTGGTTTCGTGGTTGATCTCTGGGTTATCGCTAGCGGTAGTTCCAATACCCTGAGGTCTTGAAACAAGTTCGATTGGCTGAGCCATGGCTTCGTGAACATCAATGAAAGCCTTTTCTAGCTTGGCTTGAAGATCAGCATTTGATTGCTCGAACTCTTCACGAGTGATATCTCCTCGACCAACTAGAGACTCTAGATACAGAGTTCTAACCGAACGCTTAGCTTCAATCAAGTTATACATGAGTGGCTGAGTCATTGAAGGGTCATCACCTTCGTTGTGTCCACGACGACGGTAACAAACTAGGTCAATGACCGCATCTTTACCAAAGGTCTGACGGTAATCAAAAGCTAGCTGAGCAACTCTGAATACTGCCTCTGGGTCATCTCCGTTTACGTGGAAGATGGGAACTTGGATTCCCTTAGCAATGTCTGTCGCATAAACAGTTGAACGAGACATGTTAGGTGGGGTAGTAAAACCAACCTGGTTGTTAATCACGATGTGAACAGTTCCACCAGTTCTGTAGCCTCTAAGGCTCATCATGTTTAGAGTCTCTGGAACAACACCCTGTCCAGCAAATGCAGCATCACCGTGAATCAGGATAGGTAGTACTGGGTTCTCTTCAGGAGACTTATTGATTCGGTCAAGCTTTGCTCGAACAATACCTTCTAGTACTGGGTTCACAGCTTCTAGGTGAGAAGGGTTAGCAGCAAGGTAAACCTTGGTGGTGTTACCTGTAGCACTAGTGAATACACCTGAAGTTCCTAGGTGATACTTCACATCTCCTGAACCTTGAACAGTCTTCACATCAGTGTTGCCTTCGAACTCCCTGAAGACTTGACCATAGGTCTTACCAGCGATGTTGGTAAGAACGTTTAGACGACCTCTGTGTGCCATACCAATAGCAACTTCATCAAGCTGGTGATCTGCTGCTGCCTGCAAGATTGCATCAAGAGCAGCAATAGTAGATTCGCCACCTTCAAGGCTGAAGCGCTTCTGTCCTACGAACTTGGTTTGTAGGAAGGTTTCGAATGCTTCTGCTTCGTTTAGCTTTTCAAGGATACGAAGTTGAGCTTCACGAGAAGGCTTTACGTAAGGAACTTCTAGGTGATCCTGCATCCATTTACGCTCTGCTGGGTTGTGGATATGCATGTATTCAATACCGACTGTGCGGCAGTATGAATCACGAAGAATCTTTAGAACTTCTCTAACCATCATCTTTGACTTACCGCCAAAGCCACCGGTCTTATAGGTTCTATCTAGATCCCAGAGGCTTAGGCCATGAGTTAGCACATCTAGGTCAGGGTGGGATCGCTGTTGGTATTCCAGCGGATCGATATCTGCCATGAGGTGACCGCGAACACGGTAAGAGTTGATAAGTTCTTGAACTCTAGTTTCCTTGCTTCTGCCATCAGCTTCTGTAGTTTCAAAGTCTGTTGCCCAACGAATTGGTTCGTAAGGAATACGAAGGTCAGCAAAGATTTCATCGTAGAAACCACGTTCACCAAGAAGTAGTTCATTGATCTTTCTTAGGAACTCACCAGAACCAGCACCTTGAATGACTCTGTGGTCATAGGTAGAGGTAAGAGTAATTACTTTGCTAACACCAATCTTGGCTAAGTGCTCTTCACTCATACCTTGGAATTCAGCAGGGTAGTCCAACGCTCCTGCACCAACGATGCAACCCTGACCCTTAGTAAGTCTTGGCACTGAGTGAACAGTTCCGATTCCACCTGGGTTAGTTAGAGAAACAGTTGTGCCAGAGAAGTCTTCAGCAGTTAGCTTGTTATCTCTTGCTCGCTTAACTAGATCTTCATAAGCGTTTAGGTAGGTAGCAAAGTTAAGTCTCTGAGCCTTCTTGATGTTTGGAACTAGAAGTGCCCTAGTGCCATCAGGCTTTGGAATATCGATAGCAAGCCCAAAGTTGATATTCGCAGGAGAAACAGCCGCTGGCTTGCCATCAATTTCTTCGTAGTAAACGTTTTGGCTAGGGAATTCTTTTAGAGCTCTAACAATTGCGTAGCCAATGATGTGGGTGAAAGAAACCTTGCCACCACGAGTTCTACCAAGGTGAGAGTTAATAACAATGCGGTTATCAATTAGCAGCTTGGCTGGAATTGCTCTAACGCTTGTGGCAGTAGGAATAGATAGAGAAGCGTCCATGTTGGCTGCAAGAGTCTTAGACATTCCCTTAAGGATGTTGATCTGATCTTCTGCTTCTTCATGAACTTCAGCAGAGTCAACTGTTGGAGCTTGAGCAGGGATAGGTTGAGCCTGAGGTTCAACACGTGTGGTCTTCGCTACCAGTGGAAGTGATCCAGTTGAGGTAGAAACAGCCTGAGGACTAATAGGTGTAACCGTGGTAGAAGTGATTGGAGTTACCGGAGCAGCTGGTTGGTTACCCTGCTTGAGCTGGTGGTAACGCTCAAGGATTGGCTGCCATTCTTTGTCGATAGATTCTGGGTTTAGGAGCCATTGGCTATACATTTCATCGACTAACCACTCGTTAGCGCCGAATTCTTGTCCAGATTGTGAGTTGTCGTCGGACAACGGTTCACCTCTTACTTTCACGGAAACAATGCCTTCCAAGCCTACCAAGCCTAAAAGGGTTGAATTTCAGGGTTATCCCCACTAGTTCCAATAAATACAGGGTCTTGTATGCTTTAACTGCTATGGATTATGACCCCTACCCTTCTTATAAAGAAGTATTCGCCCGATGACCGAGTGGTATTTACTGGCATTAGGTGTGGTTCTCACGATTGGCACAGGACTATTCGTTGCCAGTGAGTTTTCTCTTATCAACCTTGAACGTACTGAACTAGAACGTCGTCGAGACCAAGGGGAGCGAGGGCTGACTCCAAGCATTAGAGCTTTGAAGCGTTCCAGCACCCATTTATCTAGTGCTCAAATCGGTATCACCGTGACCACGATGCTAACCGGTTTCCTAGCCGAGCCTTCACTTGCTAAGTTGATCGAGCCAGGGCTTGGATTCTTAGGTTTGGATGAGTCGACCTTGCATGGCATCGCGCTTGCACTATCACTAGTCCTGGCAACTGTCTTCTCATTCCTTATTGGTGAACTAATTCCAAAGAACTTAGCTATCGCACTTCCACTAAAGGTAAATAAAGCTGTAATCAGATTCCAGTTAGCATTTACTTTTGTCTTTGGCTGGTTGGTCTGGTTGTTGAATAACACTGGAAACGCAATTGTTAGATCTTTAGGTATTGAACCTAAAGAGGAACTGAGCTCTTCTAGAACTGCAGAGGAACTCAGTTCCCTAGTTCAGAGATCAGCAAGTCTTGGTGCCTTGCAGCAGAGAACAGCAGACCTAATCTCTAAGACTCTTGAGCTATCTCAACTAACTGCTGCTGAAGTCATGACTCCTAGAACCAAGCTGACCTCGCTTGATGCTTCTGCAACGGTTCAGGATGTTATTTCTCTTTCACACAGCACAGGCTTCTCAAGATTCCCAGTGTTCACTGGTTCAACCGATGACGTTGATGGCATCGTCCACGTCAAGGCAGCTGCATCTGTGCCTAGGGAAAAGCGTTCAACGGTTCCAGCTACCGCTTTGATGGTTGAACCATTTAGAGTTCCTGAGACAATGTCTCTAGAAAAGCTGATGGGTGTGTTGAGGTCCCATGGACTACAGCTAGCCATTGTTGTTGATGAGTATGGTGGCACAGCAGGAATCGTTACCCTCGAAGACCTTATTGAAGAACTAGTTGGTGAACTTGGTGATGAGCACGATAGAGCCAAGGTTGAAATCACCGGTGGTAAAGATCAGTCCTACTCTTTCCCTGGCATGTATAGACCAGATGAGCTTCTAGAGAAACTTGCAGTCAAGGTTCCTGAAGATGGTTCATATGAAACAGTTGCGGGATACCTAATGTCTGAGTTAGGTCGAGTAGCTGCTGTTGGCGATGAAGTCCAGATAGATGGCGGAACGCTTCGAGTTGAACGCATGGACGGTAGAAGAGTAGACCGTATTCGATTTATTCCTGAAACCAAGGTTCCTGAGGCAGGTGATAAAGATGAATGATCCAATCGTTGCTCTCTTTTCATTCATAGGCCTGCTTACTGCTAGTGCTTTCTTCGTTGCAGCTGAGTTCGCTATCTTCTCTGCTAGAAGAGCACAGATAGAACCGAGAGCAGAAGCAGGATCTAAGCCAGCTCAGCTAACCATCAAGGGCATGGAAAACGTGAGCATGATTGTTGCTACCTGTCAGCTAGGTATCACTATCTCTGCTTTGTTGATTCTCATTGTTGTTGAGCCAAGTGCTCAACAACTGCTGAAGGCTCCGCTATACGCATTAGGTCTTGGTGAAGAAGCTACTTATGCAACATCATTTGTTATAGCCCTTGCTGTAGTTACCTTTTTGCACGTGCTCCTTGGTGAGATGGTTCCTAAGAACATTGCTTTCTCTATTCCTGAGCGAGCTGCCCTAGTTCTAGTTCCTATTGCTTATGGTCTATCTCTTGTGTTGAAGCCAGTAGTGGTTGTTCTAAACGGTATGGCTAATGGTGTGCTTCGACTATTTGGAGTGAAGGCAGTTAATGAAACCAACAGTGCATACACACTAGATCAGGTAGAAAACATTGTTGAGCACTCAACTCGTGAGGGAGTGCTGATTGATGCTACCGGAGCTATTGGAAATACTTTTGAGTTCACCGATAAGAAGGTGCAAGACATTCTTGTTCCAATCGAGAACCTTATTACTTTCAATCTAGATGTAACTCCTAGAGAGATTGAACAAGCTGTTGCTAAACATGGCTTTAGCCGCTACCTCATTCTTAATGACTCAGGAGAGATAGAAGGTTACCTTCACCTCAAAGATGTTATTGATAGTGATGAAGAAGAAGCGGATGAACCAGTTCAACGCAAGCTCCTTAGAACTGTGAAGTCTATTGGTGGCACTGTTGAACTAGAAGATGCTCTTGCTCTGATGAAGAGAGATAGACAGCATCTAATGGCTAACTTCAATGATGATGGTAAGGCTGTTGGTCTGCTATTCCTAGAAGACATTCTTGAAGAACTTGTTGGTGAAGTTCAAGACGCCACTAGACGAGACTAAGCAGGATAAGTTCCTCTGACGTATTGGTTAGGCCAGTAGTTAACCTCAACACCTAGTTCATGAGCTGCTCTGAGTGGCCAATAAGGATCTCTTAGGGAGAGTCTTCCAATCATTATGATTTCAACATCAGTTGTTTGAAGTATCTCTTCTGCTTGCTTAGATTCGGTAATCAAACCAACAGCGGCTACCGGTGAGTCAACTTCTAAAGCAATGTCATTAGCCATAGGAACTTGGTAACCAGGACCAAACGGAATCTTCACTCCCAGAGTCAAACCACCACTTGAGATATCAAATACATCAGCACCCGCATCTTCACAAAGCTTTGCAACTTCAGCACACTGCTCAACTGTGAAGCCATCTTCACGGTAATCGGTAGCTGAGAATCTAACGCTAATTGGAATATCTTCACCAACAGCGTTTCTTATGCCTTTGACTATGTCAACTAAGTACTTGGCACGCTTTTCAATAGATCCACCGAATTCATCTGTTCTTTGGTTAGTAATAGGAGAAAGGAATTGGTGCACTAGATAACCGTGAGCAGCATGGATTTCAATCACGTCAAAACCAGCTTTGATTGATCTAACGCCTGCATCAACCCAATCTTGAATAGAAGAGTAAACCTCTTCGGTAGTTAGTTCATGAGGAGTATTGGATTCAGGAAATGCTTCACTGGTTGATGAAACAGGTTCCCAACCACCATCTGCTATTGAAACTGCTCCTTGACCTGACCAAGATCTGTAGTTGCTTGCTTTTCTTCCAGCGTGAGCTAGTTGAATTGCTGCTAGAGAGCCGTGCTCTCTAATAAAGTCGGTAACTTTACGCCAAGCACTAGCTTGCTCATCATTCCAAATTCCCGCATCCCAGGGACTAATGCGTCCTTCAGGGCTAACCGCAGTAGCCTCACACATAACTAGACCTGCTCCACCAACAGCTCTTGAGCCTAGGTGCACAACATGCCATGAAGATGGCATGCCATCCTTGTTCTCGCATGAGTACTGACACATTGGAGCAATCCAGATGCGGTTTCTAGAGGTTTTACTTCGAATAGTTATTGGTTCAAATAGCTTGGTCATAGCCCCAGCCTAGTCAAGGCTAGAAAGCTTCGCGCCTAGACTTGCAAAAGGGACAATCAAGGAGAACTCAGTTGAAAGCAAATCTATTGCCACGCCTTGAGCTGCTGTTTAGTAAGTTCTGGTTCGTTCTAGCAGTTGCTTTGGTAGCTCAGATGATCCTTATCTGGGCAGGTTCTCTAAGCGGTGATCCATACAGCGATGTGCGCTACACATATTCAGCTTGGGCTAATGCAGGCTTCACAGATGGCAAGATACTCGGCATCAATCTGCCTTGGGTTTATCCATACATAGCCAACATTCCAGTGATGTTAGTTGAATGGGTATGGCCATTTGACTACATGACCGGTTGGTTCATTGTTGTTGTGAATGTCAACATGCTTCTGATTGCTTACCTATTGGGTTGGGGCAAGCAGATGGACCGAGTCAAAGGTGCTTGGTTCCTTATTCTCTGTATTTTCCTAACTGGACCAGTAGCTCTCGGCAGGCTAGAAGTATTCAGCCTTGCTCTTTGTGTTCTAGCTGTTGTCTCTTTCTTGAAGAAAAGAGAATCACTTTCAATGCAATTCTTTAGCTTGGCAACCTGGATCAAGGTTTCACCGATGGCAGGAATCTTCACTGGTTTTGTAGTTTCAGACAGAAGAGTGAGATTTGTAATTCACATGGCAATAGGAACTGGAGTTCTAGTTCTTATAGGACTACTTCTTGGCGGCAATGAAAACATGTTTAGTTTCATCACTATGCAATCTGGTCGAGGCATTCAGGTGGAAGCAACAGTAGCCATTATCTGGTTAGTTCAGATTTTGTTACAGATTCCTGGTGCTGATGTTTACTACGACAACACCATTGTGACCTTCCAGGTATCAGGAGCAGGGGTAGCAGAGATTGCTAGTTTGATGACTCTTTTTCAATTCGGAGCCCTAGCCATCACAGTCTTCCTAGGGTTTAGAGCTAAGCGACAAGGTGCTGACACAAACACTCTGTTTGCTTGGATGTTTCTAACTGCCACTATGGACTTGATTGTGTTCAACAAGGTTGGATCACCGCAGTATCAACTTTGGATAATTGCTGCTGTGTTGTTTGGAATCTTGGCTAAGACAGCTAACTGGAAGTTAGTTGTTTGGCTAACCATCTTCACATCAGCCATCACTTGGCTCATTTTCCCAGTGTTTTATGGTTCGTTACTAGATGGTCAAGCACTTGGAGTAACACTATTAATCCTCAAGAACCTTGGACTTATTGCCATCTTGGTTTATGCAAACATCCAACTAACTAAGTTGGGTAACAAGGCTAAGAGCGAAGTAGCTTAGCTAGAAGAGGTCCGACCTTCTTGTATTCAATGAGGAAGCCGTCGTGACCGAAAGAGCTCTTGATGGTGTGTAGTTTGCCGCCAACTAAATCAACATTTAGATTCTCAGCAATAAATCTTTGATTCTCAATAGGAAAGAGTCGATCGCTATCAATACCGATAACCATGGTCTTAGCCTTGATCTTGCCAAGAGCAGCCTTAGCCGATTTTCTTCCTCTGCCAACATCATGAGAGTTCATAGCTTCCAAAAGTGTGATGTATGAATTGGCATCGAATCTTCTGGTGAATTTATTGCCATGGAAATCTAGGTAAGAGATAACCGCGAAGCGGCCACCTTCACCAAGAGGATTTATTTCACTCTGCCAAGTTCTATCAAAGCGTTCATTTAGTTCACTAGGGGAGCGGTAGTTGAGTAGTGCCATTCGTCTAGCCAGAGCTAAACCAGCATGAGGACCAAGACCTGCTTTAGCGTCGTAGTAGTTACCCTTAGCAAAGTTGGGGTCAGTCTTGATGGCTTCTACCTGAACAGAGTTCAAAGCAATCTGGTCTGCTGATGTAACAGCAGGGGCTGCAATAACAGCAATTCTTTGCACTCTGCTTGGGTATTGAATTGCCCACTCAAGAACATGCATTCCACCCATAGAACCACCGATGATTGCATGCCAAGAATTAATCTTCAGAACATCACTAAGAGCTACCTGAGCAGCAACCTGATCTCTAATGGTTAGGTAAGGAAATCTTGAGCCGTATTCACGACCAGTTTTATCTAGAGAAGCAGGACCAGTTGAACCTTGGCAACCACCAAGAATGTTTGGTGCAACTACAAAGTATTTGTTGGTATCAAGTGCTAGCCCTGGACCAATTAGTTCACTCCACCAACCTTCGGTTGGGTGTTCTTTGCTGGCTTTGCCAACAGCGTGAGAGTCACCGGTTAGAGCATGGAGAACTAAAACTGCATTAGAGGAATCTGCATTTAGTTCACCCCAAGATTCAAAAGCTATCTTGGCACCAAGTAGTTCTTTACCTGATTCAAGAGAGAGGGGATTTAGGTTTGCGAAAGATCTATCACCAGAAGGATCACCGTCCCTCCACGCTCCAGTTGCCTTAGGCTTCCCGACTAGTTGTCGGGTTAGCTCTTCGGTAATGAGCTCGGAGGGGACGGTGTCCTCAGGTGTTTGAAATTCCATTTAGTTAGAGAGCACTTCCCTTACTTTGCTGCTGCAAAGCCAGTTTCTAGATCTGCAAGCAGATCGTCGATTGACTCAAGTCCAACAGACAATCTGATTAGACCTGGGGTTACACCAGCGGTTAGTTGCTGTTCAGGTGTCAGCTGTGAGTGTGTTGTTGATGCTGGGTGAATAACTAGAGATCTCACATCACCAATGTTGGCAACGTGGGAGAAGAGTTCTAGTGAATCAACAAACTTAGATCCCTTTTCACGTCCACCCTTGATTTCGAATGAGACGATAGCACCTGGACCCTTAGGGGCATACTTCTTAGCTGCTTCGAACCAAGGTGATGAAGGAAGAGCTGCATAGTTAACTGACTCAACCTGTGGATGAGCTTCTAGCCAGGTAGCAACCTTCTTAGCGTTCTCAACGTGTCTTTCGATACGAAGGCTTAGAGTTTCAATTCCCTGAAGCAACTGCCATGCACTTGTTGGAGCAATAGCTGCACCTAGGTCACGTAGAAGCTGAACACGAGCCTTGATGATGTAAGCAATGCCATCACCCAGAGCAGCTGTGTAGTTAACACCGTGGTAGGACTCGTCAGGAGTAGTTAGTCCTGGGAACTTGTCTGACTTAGACCAAGCAAACTTTCCACCGTCAACAATTGCACCAGCAACTACAGTTCCGTGACCACCAAGGAACTTGGTAGCAGAGTGAATAACAATGTCTGCTCCGTGCTCAAGTGGCTTGATTAGGTAAGGGGTAGCCACAGTATTGTCCACGATAAGTGGAACGCCAGCATTGTGTGCTACTTCAGAAACCTTCTGGATGTCTAGGATGCTTACCTGAGGATTACCAATAGTCTCAGCAAAGAATGCCTTGGTGTTTGGTCTAACTGCAGCAGCCCAAGCAGCTGCATCATCCTGATCTTCAACGAAGGTGGTTTCGATACCTAGCTTTGGCAAGGTGTACTTAAAGAGGTTGTATGTTCCACCATAAATAGATGATGAAGAAACAATGTGGTCGCCAGCCTGAGCGATGTTTAGAATCGCAAAGGTCTCTGCTGCTTGACCAGAAGATAGTAGTAGAGCCGCTGTTCCACCTTCAAGAGCTGCAATTCTCTTCTCTGCAACATCCTGAGTTGGGTTCATGATGCGGGTGTAAATGTTACCGAACTCAGCTAGACCAAACAGATTGGCTGCATGCTCTGAAGAGTTGAAGACGTAGGCAGTGGTGTTGTAGATAGGTGTAACAACTGCATTGGTGCTTGGATCTGGGGTTGCTCCAGCGTGGATCTGGGCTGTTTCAAAGCCCCATTCAGAAGGTTGGTTGCTCATGGTTTTTCTCTCTCTATGGTGTGTGTCTCAAGGGTAAGTACAAACAAGGATTAGGCCAAGCTAGGCCTGAAACTTTTGGTAACTTTTGTTTACCTGGACGTCATTGACCAGAGGGGGGATTACTTAGAAGCAGCCTCATCTAAAGTGTCAAAGGCTAGGGCTGCTAGGAGAGCAGCACCATCGGCTAGCACTCCATCATCAAACTTAGCCTTATTGCTGTGGTTTGCTTCACGGTCCTGAGGAGTAGTGCCAGGGTAGGCAGCACCTAGGAATACGAATGCCCCAGGGATAACTTCAACGATGCTGGCATAGTCTTCGCCACCTGGGATTGGTTGCTCCATGTTCACGTAGCGAGCTTCTCCAAAGAGTTCCTTGGTTACTCTCTCAACACGGTCAACAGCACCGTGGTCATTGATTAGTACCTTGGTTGCTGGCGTGAATTCAATCTCTGCTTCTAGTTCAAAGGCAGCAGCCATGTTCTTGATGAAGGCTGGAATCTTGGTGCGGGTATCGTCATAACCCTTCTTAGAGAATGATCTAACCGTTGCTCCAAAGCTCACAGACTCAGGAACGATGTTGGTGGTGTGATCATTACCTGCCTTGATCCAACCGACGTTTAGAACGATTGGGTCTAGAGCATCAAAGTTCTTTGCGATGTATGACTGCAGTGAACTTAGGATTTCAATCATTCCGGTGATTGGGTCTTTAGCAGCCCATGGCATTGAACCATGTCCACCCTTACCCTTTAGGGTCACAAGTAGATCTCCTGCAGAAGCCATCATGGTTCCCTTGCGTGAGAGGAAGATTCCTGGTTCTGGAATAGAGAATACGTGCAGACCAAATGCTGCAATAGGCATTTCACCAGAAGCTAGGTGCATGTCTTGAGAGAGCATTACTCCTGCCCCATCATGACCTTCTTCACCTGGTTGGAAGAACATCACAACATTTCCCTTTAGTTGATCTTTGTTCTCAGCAATAAGTTGAGCAGCACCAATACCCATAGCCATATGTAGGTCATGTCCGCAGGCGTGCATGTAGCCATTGGTTGAAGCAAAATCTAAACCAGTGTCTTCTTCGACAGCAAGAGCATCCATGTCTGCTCTTAGAAGAACAGTTGGACCAGGCTGGCTACCTCTAATCACAACTGCAGCTGCAGTCATACCTTTACCTAGAGTTACCTCACCAAGACCTTCAACTTCTTTCAAGACAATAGCCAGAGTCTTAGGTAGATCTAGTCCAAACTCAGGAACCTGATGCAAAGCACGTCTTATCGAGACAAGCTTCTCCTGCTTGGCATTAGCTTGGCTCTTGAGTTGGTTCTGGTCCATTTATGTCTTCTTTCTTGAGGTGCTTCTATCTTGGCACTAAACGTCTTAGGAAAGGATTGGAAATTGTTTTGAATCTGACAAAAATTTTTAACAGTAAGGTCTGGGCACTTGCTTGGACTTAGTGCGCCAGTTTAGTCTTTACCCATGAAGAAAGTTTTTGGCATGAATTTTGCTAAGTGGTGTCTTTCCAAGACAGTTCTTGAACTAACAGTTCCTAGAGAGCTTGGGTTTGCGAAGGGTGAAATCAGCGATCTATCTGACTCAGAATGGGAATCCTTAGATGCTGAGTTCAACGCCCTTTTTGCCAAGCCATAGTTCTTCTAAAAGTGGCCCAGCCTTGATTCTCGACCTAGGGAACTAATTGGGGGGGACTAACCTTTATTCATGTTCTTTGAAGCGATGCATCCCACTTGGCAGCAATGGCTTATCCAGCAAAAGCCGATGCTCGACGCCATAGAGCAGAGAGTTCTGGAAGAGACTCAAGTCACTCCTGATCTCAATCAAGTCATGCGGGCCTTTGAAATGGATCCAGCCAACATAAAGGTGGTTATCCTGGGGCAAGATCCCTACCCAACTTCAGGCGATGCAATTGGCTTGGCTTTTGCAATGAATCCTGAAAGCAAGATGCCTCGAAGCCTAGTCAATATAGTCAAAGAACTCAGGGATGATTTGGGCGTAGAGGCTAAGACTCAAGCTGACATATCAAAATGGAGTGAACAAGGCGTGTTACTCCTGAACAGGACTCTAACTACCCAGATTGGTCAAGCAGGTGCTCACTCCAAACTGGGTTGGGAAGAGTTCACACGAGAAGCTCTAATCCAACTTGCTCAGCGAAACAAGCTGGTGTTTATCCTCTGGGGTTCACCATCTATTGCATTGGGTAGGGAAGTTGCTCAAACAGCTCCTAGTTGCAGATTGGTCGAATCGGTTCATCCTTCTCCGCTATCTGCATATCGAGGCTTCTTTGGATCTAAGCCGTTTAGTAAAACTAATGAACATCTAGTTGCTCTTGGTTTAGAGCCGATAGATTGGTCTTTGTAAGGAAGTGATGATTTGCCTCTAGATTCAGAATCACGTTGGCGACTGGTTAGGTTGCTCAAGTCCAAGGGTGCTCAAGAAGAGATCTCCGTTGAGGCTATTGAGTTACGTGCGGCCACATCTGATGACGTTAAGCACATCACTGAGATCTACAACTACTACGTAATCAATTCGGTAGTTACTTTTGATATTGAGAAGAGCACAGAAGAGACCTGGCAAGACAAGCTCGAGTATCTAAATGGCCTAGGTTTGCCTTTCATCGTTGCTCAATCAGCTTCAGGCAATGTTTTGGGGTTTGCCTATGTAGCTCCTTGGAGAGCAAAAGCTGCGTATAGACGAACAGTTGAGAACACCATCTATCTACGTCCTGCAGCTATTGGTAAGAGACTTGGCTCAAAACTCCTAGCTGAACTTATTGATAGATCTAAGGCTGCTGGAGTGAAGGAAATCGTTGCTGTTATCAGTGATAAAGGTGCAGACACCTCTATTGCTCTGCATGAAGCCTTTGGTTTCAAGAAGCAGGGACACCTAGCTAAGGTTGGCTTCAAGTTCAACCGCTGGTTAGGGACAATTCTTTTACAGAAAAGTCTGTGATTAACTTCAGCCTCTTGTCAGAGCCAAGGTTTAGAGTGAAAGCATGAAGCCTGCCGTCAAGTTCACCGCAATAGCTCTTGTTGTGCTGTTAGCGCTGGGCTACCTGACAGCAATGGTTTCATCAGCTGGTCTAGCAAAAGTCTCTAGCGAGAGTTCATATAAAGATGAGCCGGTAGTTGGCTTAGTTATTAAGTATCGCGATGGCGTAGTCCCAATAGATCTATTTGGCAATCAAGTTGCTCTGGATCTGGCTGCTCAAAAGCTAGAGCCAGGAGTAGATGTAGGGCTTGGTCTTCACACAGCTAAGTTTCCCAAGCAACTAAGCGAAAGTGAAGCCCTAGCAATCGCTAATCAGGTAGCCAAAAGCCCAAGTGTTGAGGCAGTCTACCTAGATCACCTACTAACTAAGGCTCGCTATAACTTAGCAACGCCAAAGCTGTCTAATTTAAAAGCAAGTGCTGCTCCTACAAAGGTAACCGCGAAAGACGCCTGGTTTTCTAGCACTCGCACTAAAGCCAGAGTGAATCTAAGTTGGGTTGCACCTAAGAAACTAAACGGGGGATTCCTATGGGGTTACCGAATTAGTAAGTACGACAAAGTTTTAGAAAAGTACATAGTTATTGTTAGTAACACCAAGAGTAGGAAGACATCACTCACAGTTACTAATGCGCTTATTCCTGGTGAGCAAGCAAGTTTCAAAGTTGCAACCATCACTAAGACGGGCAACTCAAAATACATGGCAATCAGCAAAGACTCTTTAGCTGCCAAAGTCATTCCAACAGCAGTACCTCAAGCTCCGGTTCTGCAGTCTGCAGGAAACATTACCTCTACCAGTCCTATAGTGGCTTGGGTTACTCAAGGATCTGTTCAACGAGGTGGTTTGCCTGTCAACTATTCAGTAACGGCAACCGCCTCAGATTCATCTTCAGCAACCTGTTCATCAACAGGAGTTTCTTGCACATTGAGCGGTCTTCAAGCCGGTAAGAACTATCAGGTTATTGTTACTGCAAGTAATAAACGAGGTTCAGTTTCTTCAACACCAGTTGCTGAAGTTTTAGATCCGATGAAGAGCCAGCAGTGGTATCTCGATGGAGCATACGGAATCAACGCATCAAAGGCTTGGAAGGTAACTCAAGGCTCTCCTTCAATTGTTGTGGCAGTTCTAGATACAGGTATTACCGATCATCCAGATCTTGACGACAACATTGTGACCGGCTACGACATGATTACAAACATCACAAATGCAAGAGATGGAAACGGCAGAGATGCTAACCCTGCTGACCCTGGGGATTATGAAAGTTCATCAATACCGAGCTCATGGCATGGAACACATGTTTCGGGAATTATTGCCGCTGAAACAAACGATATTGGAATTACTGGTGTTGCACCAAATGTCAAGATCTCACCAATACGCGTACTTGGTGTCAATGGTGGATCAGAAAGCGACATAGCCGCAGGCATTAACTGGGCACTCGGAGTGAAGCTAACTGGAATTATCCAGAATCCAAATCCAGCCAAGGTAATTAATCTCTCAATTGGTTCATCAACATTTTCTACCTGTTATTCAAACTCTCCAACTCAATTGGCAATTGATGAGTCAAAGAGAAGAAACGTTACCATCGTAACTTCGGCCGGCAACGACAATCAGTTCGCTACAAACTCTTATCCAGGGAATTGCTACGGCAACATCACTATCGGTGCGACTGGCTTCACTGGAGACCGTTCCTACTACAGCAACTTCTCCGGCTACTCTTCTGCTCAGGGTTTATACATCGGAGTAGACATCTCTGCACCTGGTGGAGATGATCGAGTGGGACTAAACAAACCTGCTGGTGGACTGATTTGGTCAACCATCAATGATGGAAAGACAACTCCAGGAAGGGCAACCTATGGAGCACAACAAGGCACCAGCATGGCTTCACCTATTGCTGCCGGTGTTGTTGCATTGATGTATTCCATACGTCCATCCCTGACCTACACACAGGTTTGGGAGATTCTTAGCAGCACAGCTAGACCATTTAATCCAAACTCTGACTGTGAATTTCAAAAGATTGACACACCTTTGAATGATGGCTCAGTTTTGACAACTGGTGAGTGTGGTATTGGCATCATTGATGCCGATGCCGCGGTTCGTGCAGTTCAAGAGTTAAACAAATAAAGCCAGCTCTTTTCAAAAGAGCTGGCTTATTTGTTGCTGGTGCGGAAGGTGGGACTTGAACCCACACGCCTAAGGCGCTAGAACCTAAATCTAGTGCGTCTGCCAATTTCGCCACTCCCGCGAGCCTTCCTATTCTATGCGAAAAATGAAAGCTTTGCCTGTGGAGAACCTGAGCAACATATCTTGGGATTTGTAAACATGGGGTCATGCCCAGAGAAACAGTACAACTCATCGCTGAGAGAGCCAGAACACTGCTATCCACTGGACCAGACTCGATTGATCAGGCTATCTCCAAGGCCGTTGATGAAGCTTTTGAAGGTGGACGAGACCTACCAAAGTTAGTTGAATCAGACCTCGTAGGAGAGGTCAGAAGTGCTCTTTCAGGTTATGGACCGCTTGATGAATTGATTGTTAACCCAGATATTGAAGAAATCTGGATAAATGCTCCTGACAAAGTTTTTGTCTATGAGAACTCAATCAAGAGGCAGCTGAACCTAAACCTAACGGCACTCGAAATTCGTCAAATGGTGGAGCGCATGCTCCGAGAATCAGGAAGACGACTGGACAGGTCAGAGCCATTTGTTGATTCAACCTTGCAAAACGGTTCTAGATTGCATGTTGTTATTCCTGATGTGACAAGGAATCACTGGTCGGTCAACATTAGAAAGTTTCCCAGCCGCGTCTTTACACTTCCAAGTCTGATTCAACACAGGACCATTTCATTGGAATTGGCAAACTTCCTAGCTGCTGAGTTTCAAGCAGGTCAAAACATTTTGGTATCTGGAGCAACCCAGGCAGGGAAAACAACATTGTTATGCGCACTTCTAGATATTGGATCAGAGACGGAGCGCTTAGTGAGTGTTGAGGAAACTTTTGAGATTAGAACAAAATATGTCGACTGGGTTGCTATGCAAGCCAGACAAGCAAACCTTGAAGGTGTTGGTGAGATAACGCTTCGAAGACTTGTCAAAGAAGCTTTGAGAATGAGACCAACAAGATTGGTAATTGGCGAAGTGAGGCAGGCTGAGGCACTTGATCTTTTGATTGCCTTGAATTCTGGAATAGCAGGTCTTTGCACAATTCATGCAAACTCTGCATTTGAAGCTTTGGAAAAGTTAAAGTTGCTACCTTTGCTCGCTGGAGAAAATATACCTGCTTCGTTCGTTTCGCAAACAGTAGA
This sequence comes from Rhodoluna sp., assembly GCA_044232765.1. GTDB lineage: Bacteria > Actinomycetota > Actinomycetes > Actinomycetales > Microbacteriaceae > Rhodoluna. The sequence continues at coordinate 28,948 of JBIILH010000001.1, forward strand.
GAGAACCATCGGACTTGTTGTCCACTGTCATATGGATAGCCAAGGCAAGAGGGATGTGTCTCAGGTGATTAAGTCGGATGGTCAAGGTAATTGGGTTGAGGTTCGACTGTGAACAAGATAGAAAATCTACTGATACAGGCGGGATATCAAAACATTCAACCAGCGCAGTTTGTCATGCTGTTACTTGGCGGACTCTCTAGTGCAGTTGTCATGCTCACTGTGATTACAAACTCAATGCTGATTTCAATTTCCGTCTGTGTTTGTCTGGGGGTTCAACTTCTCGAGAGTTTCCAAACCAGAGTTGCAGCAGAAAATCAAAAAGCAAATACCCAGTGGCCTAAGTATTTAGATTCAATACACTCAGCAACCTGGGCCGGAGCAACACTCGAACAGGCTTTACTAGATTCAATCTCCTCTGCGCCAGCCAAACACTCGTGGGCTCTATTGGAATTTGAGAAGGATCATAACTCTGGTATCGCATTTAATGAAAGCTTGGATAACCTCAAGGCTCGCCTTGCTAATCCCATTGCAGATAGGTTCATCGAGATTACTCGCTTAGCAAGTGCTTCAGGAGGAAGGGGTTATCTGAATGCTCTCAGGGCTCAATCGCTCCAACTTCGACTAGAGAACTCAACTTGGTCAGAGATCAATGTGAAGCAGAACTGGGTTCTAGGAACAGCAAAGTTGGCAGTCCTAGCTCCTTGGTTGATTTTGGTTCTACTAAGCTTCAGGCCCGAAACTGCAATTGCATTTCAATCGGAGAGCGGAGTAGCGGTTCTGGCATTAGGAACAGTTGCTTCATTGCTTGCGTTTAGGTTGATCAAGACTTTAGGTAAGTTGCCACCGCGTCAAAGAACGTTAGGTGTCTAAGTGCAACTTATAGCCCTTGGATTATCTGTCCTTGCGATTATTACTTTGTATTTGAGCTTGGGGAAATCATCAGAGTCAAAACTAGCCCAGCGTTTGCAGCCTAGAAAGCGAATATTTCAAAAGATCAAAACCAAATCAAAGTTCAATTCGGTGAGTGCACTGATGGAGATTCCTGATTTTGCTTCCTTACTTTGGTTCGCAGTCAGCGCAGGAGAGTCGCTGGAATCGGCACTCAGATTAGCTGTGAGTCGTTCAACTGGTTATGTTTCTGGAGAATTCGAAAGAGTTCTACGAAATGTTGAACACGGAGCCGTGATGCAAGTTGAACTGCAAGAACTGGCTTCACAGGCAAAGTCTGAACAGGTTCGTGAACTCGCGACCAAGTTAGCCGTGGCACTAAACAATGGTTCAGCGCTGGGCGATCTGATTGGTGACTTCGTGCAGTCATCGACATCCGCACTAAGAGCTGAACTCCTCATCATTGCTGGCAGGAATGAAACCAAGATGATGATTCCGATGGTGTTCATCATCCTGCCGATCACAGTTATGTTCGCGCTATTCCCAAGCCTTGCTCTAATCCAGGGCAGCTTTTTATAAGAAGGAGAGAAATGAAAATACCAGAAGCTATTCGAGACGACAGAGGGGACGTACCTGGTTGGGTACTAGTCACGCTAATGACTGCAGGCTTAGTTGTATTGCTTTGGGCAGTAGCTGGACCTGCACTTCGAAGTGTGTTCAACAATGCAGTGTCCAAGGTTGTTGTTATCTAACAAGGGAAGCGATATCGGTTCTGCGGTTTCAGACTTTGTTCTTCTAGTAGTACCTGCATCGCTTCTATGTCTACCTCTTATAGAACTGTTTGGCATTTACCAAGGGGCAATAGTGAAAGAGCAGGTTAGCTATGAGATTGCAAGATACGCATCCCTTGCCGACATTTCACTCGATCAAGCTCTTGACTACAAACAATTCAAAGATCCGCTCGCTCAACTCACTAGCAACACAAACCAAACGTCATGTTTATTTCTAGTAAGCACTGAATTGAAGAAGAGCATCACCTTTTGGCCTGAATCAATTGATGTTCCAATTCAAGGGCGGGCTACCTGTGAAAAGTAAGCTCGTCAAACTAGAGCAGGGCAACGCACTAATTGAAGTCGTCGCCTTCGCTGCTATTGGTTTTGGGCTTGTGCTAACCCTTGGCTTTCAAATGCTGGAACAGGAACGTAAGGTACTTGAGCTAAAGAGTTTAAGTCGAAACGCTATGAGGTCTTTTTTGCTTAGCCCGTCTACAGATATCTTTGATGAAGTCTTCAGGCTGCAGTCTGATAGCCAACTTTTGGCTCAGGAGAGCTTGTCTGTCTCTACGAGTTGTCTTCAGGCTGAGTGCTCTAAGTCCAACACTTTGATTTGGTTAGAACTACAAGCAGGAGACTTGTCTGCGAAAGCCTTCGGTGTTGCAAGTGGCTAGGAATGAATCTGGCTCTGCACTCATCTGGTTTGTTTTTCTCGTTGCACTACTTTGCCTGCTGGTAATTACCTTGGCCACGAGTATTCATCAATACCTTTTTGCAAGAGAGTTGATAGATTTCACGGAACAGTTTGCATTGGCAGTCAAAACCAAGTTGCAGTATGAGGGCCCACAAGTTTCATCTATTGCAGCTGCTTTGCTTTCAGAAGTTAGTCCTCAGTACAGCTTTGCTGGTCTTCAACTAAAGCAGGTGAGTCTAGAAGCTGCTGAAACAGTTAAGGTTGTTTTTTGTGCTGATTGGAAATCCCCAGTTGCATCCATTGATGCCTCAAGAAGAATCTGCGAGATGGCCTCAGCGCGTTAAGGCTTCTTGTCTGGAGTAACTGCGTATCTAGGTATGTATTTATACATCAACCCAGCACCAACAAAACCTAATATTCCAAATCCTGCCATTGCACCAGTTAGACCAACTGCTAGAACCATTGGGGCAAGTACTAATGGAGCAGCAGCATCACCGAAGTCAACCAGCAAGCGATACGAGGCTAGGAATTCACTTCTCTTATCTGGTGGAGCAAGATCAGCACCTAAGACCATGATCACTCCGCTACCAATTCCATTAGCTACTGACATTAGTAGAGCAAGAAGTAGGAATGTGTTGGCATCAACGGCAATTCCAACAATTAGATGGGCAAGCCCTAAGCCAACGAGAGTTGGCACAGCAGCAAAGCTTCTTCCGAAGCGATCCATGATTTGCCCACTTAGGTAGAACATTGCGAAGTCCAATGCTCCAGCGATACCAATAATCAGGGAGGCTTGCTCAGTAGGAATAGTCAGAGCAACTGCAATCAGAGGCAAACCAATCATCCTGGTCCCACGTAGAGCACTCAGGATAGATGATGCAACACCAAGTGTTGCAAGCTTCTTTCCTTCACGTCTTGCAACCAAGAGAGTCTCTTTGAGTGATGAGCTGTTCTTGGCTACGTCCTCGCCGCCCTTAGCAAAAAGCAAGATAACAACTGCAGCACTACAAAGGACTAAAGGTAAGAAATAAACGGCTTTGACGCTAAAGATTGCAATGATTGCTGCGGCTAGTGTTGGGCCAACAAATGAGCCTGCTCTAAACATTCCACCCAGAACAGATAGTGCTCTTGCTCTAATTGCAATTGGCACATGCTCGGTCATCCAAGACAGTCTGGCTAGACCAAATACAGCAGATCCTGCTCCAACTAGAAATACACCTGCTCCGAGCATGAATAGGTTGAAGGCAAAAAGGCTAGGCAAGATTCCAATAGCACCAGTTGCTGCCGCCAGAATCATGGCTTTTCTTTCACCAAAGAAATCAATCAACTTAGCTGCTGGAAGGTCAGCTACTAGACGACCAATCATTAGGAGTCCAGTAATTAGACCTGCGGTGGCAAGGTCTTCTGTAAATAGGAATACTGTTGCCGGGATGCTCGGAACTATTCCGAACTCTGCTGTGGAGAAAAGGAAGGATGGCAGATAAACAGGTAGCACCAGCTCACGTTTAGAGAAGTCTTTGCTGGATGCCATTAGCCAATTATCGCCTAGGTGAACACTCGAAGGGGTATTGGCTAACTCCCGCCTAAACTAGAGAACATGTCCGACCTTGATCTCTCTCAAGAAATCAAGCAAATTCGTGGAACCTTTGCCACTATTGCTGAGGTTACTGACGTACCCAAGCTAGATAAAGAGATTGAACAGCTAGAGAAAGATGTTCAAGCCCCTAACCTTTGGGATAACGCTGAGGAAGCCCAGAAACTAACGAGTGCTCTTTCCAGAAAACAGGCTCAGCGAACCAGGATCCAAGACATCGCTAGCAGATTAGATGACTTGGAAGTGCTTATCCAACTAGCCAACAGTGAATCAGATAAGTCAGCGGCTAATGAAGCAACTCAAGAACTTGAAGCACTGAAGAAGCTAGTTGCTGAACAAGAGGTTGTGACACTTCTAAATGGTGAATACGACTCAAGAGCAGCCATCATCACAATTCGTTCAGGAGCTGGTGGTGATGATGCCACTGACTTTGCTGAGATGCTCATGCGAATGTATCTCCGTTACTCGGAGAAGCAGGGTTGGCCTGCTCAAGTATTAGACATCTCTCATGCTGAAGGTGCTGGTATCAAATCAGCAACATTTGAGATTGATGCTCCTTATGCTTATGGTCAACTATCTGTTGAAGCAGGAACTCATCGCCTAGTTCGTATGAGTCCTTTCAATGCTGCAGGTAAGAGACAGACCAGCTTCGCAGCTGTTGAAGTAGTTCCATTGATTGAACAGACAGATGTTATTGATATTCCGGAGAGCGACATCAGAATAGATGTCTTTAGATCCTCTGGACCTGGTGGACAGTCAGTAAACACAACAGACTCTGCCGTTCGTATTACACACATTCCAACCGGAACTGTCGTTTCTTGTCAGAACGAGAAATCTCAACTTCAGAACAAAGCATCTGCTTTGAGAGTTTTACAATCAAGACTTCTAGAAATCAGAAGAACTGAAGAAGAAGCCACTAAGAAACAACTTGCTGGAGAGGCAACAGCATCCTGGGGAGACCAGATGCGTTCATATGTATTAGCTCCATATCAAATGGTCAAAGACCTTAGAACTAACTTCGAAGTAAATAACCCTGATGCAGTCTTTGATGGTGATATTGCTGGTTTCATTGCATCTGGCATTAGATGGCGTAAAACAGGCACCATTTAGTAAAGACACACAGCCCAATCAGAGCCATCTATTGGGTCCCTCAATTTAGGCTAAAAACCTAATGATTTCAATATCTCAAGTAACCAAGGCTTATCGAGGTGCCCCAAGGGCAGCTCTAGATAACGTGTCCCTAGAAATAGACAAGGGAGAGTTTGTCTTTCTAGTTGGAACTTCAGGTTCAGGTAAGTCATCTCTTATGAGAATGATCTTGAGAGAAGATATGCCAACTAGTGGCAGCATCCACGTACTAGGGGAGAACCTAGTCGGTATCCCTTCTAGAAGAGTTCCTCACTTCAGAAGAAAACTAGGAGTAGTTTTTCAAGACTTTAGATTGCTACCTAACAAGACAGCAGCTCAGAACGTCGCATTCAGCCTTGAGGTAATTGGTAAATCTGCCGGCTTCATTGCAGAAGCCGTCCCTGATGTTTTAAGACTTGTTGGCCTAGAAGAAAAAGCAAACAGCTTGCCATCAGAACTTAGTGGTGGTGAACAGCAAAGAATTGCTCTTGCTAGAGCCATCGTTAATAAGCCTGCAATTCTTCTTGCTGATGAGCCAACAGGAAACCTAGATCCTGCAACAAGTGAAGGCATCATGTCACTGCTTGAGCGAATCAACCTAAGTGGAACAACCATTGTTATGGCAACCCACGATGTTGGCATCGTGAACCGCGGCAGAAGAAGAGTTGTTGAACTAAGCCAAGGCAAGATTGTTAGAGATGAACGCAGTTCAGGTTATGGGCTTGACCGATGAGATTTAGCTTTGTCTTTAGTGAAATGGGTATCGCCATTAGGCGTAACCTGAGCATGATTGTCTCGGTAATCCTAGTTACCTTTATCTCTCTAACCTTTGTTGGAACAGCTGGTCTATTGCAGCAACAAATCGGTTCTATGAAAACCTATTGGTACGACAAGGCTCAAGTTGCTATTTACCTTTGCACCAAGACATCTCCTCAAGAGATTTGTCCTCAGGGTGAGGCAAGTCAGGATGTTCAGGGAACTATTACTGAAAGATTAGATTCAGCAACGCTTGCTCCATACATTGACAAGTACTACTTTGAAAACCACCAGCAAGCCTTTGAAACTTTCCAGAAAGAATTCAAAGACAACTCTGTGGCTAAGTATGTAACTCCTGAGCAATTGAATGAGACTTTCTGGGTAAACCTAAAAGACCCTAACCAAGCACCAATCATCATTGAGAGCTTCAATGGTCTTGCGGGAGTAGAGGAAGTAAAAGATCAAAGAACCTATCTTGATCAGATCTTCAGCATGCTAAACATCGCCAGCCTTGCAGCCATCTCTATTGCTGGTTTGATGCTCTTCTCAGCTGTTCTGCTTATATCAACCACTATCAGACTCTCTGCAGTTATGAGAAGACGTGAGATTGGAATCATGAGATTAGTTGGAGCTAGCAACTTCTACATCCAACTGCCTTTCATCCTTGAGGGAGTGGTAGCTGGTGTTATCGGAAGCTTGCTCTCAGGAGCAGCCATTGTCGGTATCGTCCAGTTCTTTGTTCAAGGCTTCCTAGCCTCACAATTACCTTTCACAACCTTCGTAGGCCTAGGCGATGCCTTAGCCCTACTGCCAGGACTAGTTCTTGTTGGAGCAGGTCTAGCAGCTATAGCTGCTGCCACATCCATTAGAAGATATTTGCGCGTTTAGAGTTAGACTGATTGGCTGTCTTGATATCCAAGACAGAAAGATCTATTCAGGAGAACATCGTGCCTAGAGAGCGTGGCGAAAAAGTAGTAGCCACTAATCGTAAAGCCCGACACGACTACGCAATTGAGGACGTGTTCGAGGCTGGCATTGTGCTAACCGGAACAGAAGTAAAGTCCCTACGAGCAGGACGAGCAAGCCTAGTGGATGGCTATGCCAGCGTTGAAAACGGGGAAGCGTGGCTTGAGAATGTTCACATCCCTGAATACTTTCAAGGCACCTGGAATAACCACAACACCAGAAGAAAGCGCAAGCTTCTTCTGCACCGTTCTGAGATCTACAAGCTTTCCGGAAAGATCAAGGAATCAGGTTTCACCCTGATTCCGCTATCTCTCTACTTCAAAGACGGTAAAGCCAAGGTAGAGCTAGCTCTTGCCAAGGGTAAGCGTGAATATGACAAGCGTCAGACTCTAAAGGAACAGCAAGACACCAGAGAAGCAGCCAGGGCTATGTCCACCAAAGGCAAAGACTGGTAATTCTTTGGGAATAGGGGAATAAATCTCCTATAAACATTGTTTCTATAAGTAGATGGCTTTAGAGTTGTCTAGCCCTCACAAGGGTATTGGTAACTAAATATGGGGATGATCGGTTTCGACAAGGTATCTTGATGCGAAAAGAAGCGGGTCGTGAATGCAGCGTCAACACGTAAATGTCCGTTGCAAAATATAGGTGCTAAATCTAAAAGCACTGACTTCGCCCTAGCTGCTTAATAGCGCTAGCCCGAAGTCCGTTAGTCCAACATTAGATTTCGTGTTGGGTCCTAGCGTCATCTAGAAATCTTGCTGAGAAGTTACGCCTTAGGGCTTCTCGGGACTTTTACTCAGGCTGGGCTGGTCGGTTTAGTTGCTTCATGCAAAAACCGCAGCCGAGAAAATCATTAGTGAAGCTACACCCGTAGAAGAGTTCGTTTCGATGTCATGGACGGGGGTTCGATTCCCCCCATCTCCACCACCCCATTTAAATAGACCCCTAGAAATAGGGGTCTATTCATTTAATGGGCTATTTGAGGATTAGCCCTATAGCAAGAGCAACGATCAGTAGAGCTCCTGCGTATTGAATGCGGTGCTGAACCTTTGCATTGGTAAATGATTTGGTCAGGTTTGCTGCAACTACTAGGGATAGTTGCCAAACAATCGAACCTAGGAAGACACCTATTGCAAAGTAGGCAATACTTAGCAATCCAGTTCCCTGGGACATTACAGCTACGCTCGGGGTAATTCCAAAGAAGTAGAAAGCTGTTGCTGGATTTAGAACGGTAAGTCCAAAGAACTTGGCATAAGTCTTCAACCTAGATGTCGGTGAGTTAGATAGATCTGGGCTGTTTATCTTTGAGCTTCTTCTGGCATCAACAAAAATCTTGACTCCCACATAAAGCAAAATCAGCGATCCTAGAACTCGAAGGGGAAAGACCCAGTCAGTCAAGAAGCCGATAACTACGTTTCCAAATGCAAAGACAATGGCTGCATAAGAAAAGTCAACGCTTGCCATTGCCAGGGCACCGAAGACACCAATCTTTCGTCCGTGCTTGATGGTTGTGCTTATCAGGAGAATCGCCATTGGGCCCAAGGGAATAGCTAGAGCAATACCTGACAGTACTCCCGATACGAAGATTTCCATACTTAATCTTTTCACATCCAAAGCAACACATTAGCCCTTAGCCTTGCTATGGGCTTTTACTATTTAATCTGAGGCAAGTGTCAGATTCACCTATTCTGAGACATAAGCCATGTATGACCTTCATTTCTGAGATGTGGGGACCAGAGAGATTTAGAGGGGAGTGATCATGGATCAGGACAAGTTTGTTGCTACCTTCCGTTCTCATCTCCAAGATGTCTCTAGATACCTAACCAGGCGTGTTGAGATCAGCAACGTAGAAGATTTAGCCAGCGAGATATTTGAGATTGCCTGGCGAAAAAGAGAATCCTGCCCAGAAGGTTTCGAACTTGCTTGGCTTTACAAGATTGCAGGCTTTGTGGTTTCTAACCACAGAAAGAAGCTTTCCCGAAGAGCAGTGATGGTTCCTCTACTTGATCACGATATGTCAGCCCCATCAGCTGAGGATGTTGCTTTAGATGGATCTGGCGTGGCTATAGCTTTTGATTTGCTGTCTGCAAAAGATAGGCAAATACTTTCACTGTTTGTTTTTGAACAACTAAGCATCAAGGAGATAGCTGTTGTGTTGGGCACTACAGAGAACAACACCAGCCAGAGACTCAAGAGAGCTAGAGAGCGTTTGGCTAAACATCTTGCACAACAAGTGTCAGATACCCACGAAGGGGGACATTAACTAAACATGAAGAAGGAATTCGAAAACGATCCCATCCTTGGCCAGTTATCAAAGGCAGCACGAAAGCCTAAAGCTCCGAAACTAAGTGAAGGCCTATTGGTTGCTGCTGCTTCCAAAGATGCATCAGTCAAGGCTGGAAAGTTTAGGACGCCTACACTCTTCGTAAGTTTGGCAAGTGCTACTACTGCTGTTCTGCTGGTAGCTTTGGTTGCGAATCCTTCAATCACAAATAATGAACAATACTCACCGTTAAGTGAAGCTGAAAAATCTCTCACAAAGAGTGATGACAACCTATCTGAAGGATCATTTAGGTCAAACCCTAATTTGCCAGAGCAAGCAACTAAGTTGCTAGAAGCAGATTTTGGAGAGTTTTATGCCAATGAAAATTGGTCCACTCAACTTGATTTAGAAGCTAGAGGTTACTTTTTAGTTAGGAACAGTCAATTGTTTGAGGTTTACCATCCGATTGACACTCCATCGAAGTTCTGGGAGATCACAAGACCTAAGTACTTAGAAGAACAAGGTTTCAACTCAACTGGATACTGTAGTTTCGCTGAACCTGTGGGTCGACCTGTATTTTTGGTCTTAGCTTCAGACGGTGGTCTGTATGATTTCTACCCTAAAAATTTGTGTGGAAACGGAAAACTTTATTCCTACCTGAACGAATTGGATGAAGCTCTGAGTGAATTAGGTTACAAAAACACCCCTATGTTCTAGAAGGCTTTTGTTCGGTCAAATACGGTTAGGGCCATCTCTATCGACTCAGCACTAGCATTAAAAAATGAGCAAATTTACAGACAGATCCAATTCAGCACTATTAGTAATTGATGTTCAGGTAGGTGTAGTTGGTGAAGCCTATGAACGTGACCTTAAAGTCGCAAATATGTCAAAGGCTATTGATAAGGCAAGAGCAGCTTCTATCCCTGTTATCTGGGTTCAGCACTCTGATGAAGAATTAGTGCTTGAAAGTGCTGATTGGGAGATTGTTTCTGAGCTAACACCTTTGGAGAGCGAACCTAAGGTTAGAAAGCTTTACAGATCTTCTTTTGAAGAGACCAACCTTGAAGAGATCCTTAAGGACTTAGGTGTTTCACGTCTTTATGTTTGTGGAGCTGAAAGTAACAACTGTGTAAGACACACTTCTCATACTGCTCTGGAAAATGGCTATGACGTGACTCTAATCTCTGATGCTCACACCACCACAGGTTTCGAATGGAATGGCTACATCATTGATGCAGCAAGGGTTATTGACGAGCAGAACACGAACTTTATGGGCTATTCACTTCCAGGTAGAACTGCTCAAGCAGTTTCTGTTACCGAACTTTCCTTCTAGTTCCCAATAAACTGAAAAAGAACACTATGAAAGGTGATAAACATGGCTAAAGCCGAAAAGAAGGCTGCTAAGGCAGCTGGAAAGATAAGTGAAAAGGGTCTAACCAGGTACAACCTGGTTGCTGGCCTCCTGCACTTATTCTCAGCAATCTCTCTAACTGCAATTCTTGTGCAGGTTGAAGTTCAGGGTTACTTCCCTGTAACAGCTACTTGGATGGATGGCCCTCCGGGATTCAAGCCTGGTCAGACATTCACTCAGGGTGGTCAGACATTCACTTTCCCTGAACCTAAAACAGTTGAACTGTTCACCATCAACCTAGGTGGAGCAATTATTGCTTTCCTATTGCTTTCAGCAATCTTCCACTTCCTGATCATTTCACCATGGTTCAAGAAGCGTTACTTTGATGGTCTAGCTAACACACACAACTACTTCCGTTGGACTGAGTACTCACTGTCATCTTCAATCATGATTACCTCAATCATGCTGTTGAACGGTTTCACTGACTTCGCAGGACTAATCGCAGTATTCGCTGTGAACGCAAGCATGATCTTGTTCGGTGCTCTTCAGGAGAAGTATGAGAAGCCAGGTAACGGTAAGGGTCTTCCATTCATCATGGGTTGTATGACCGGTGTTGTTCCTTGGATCATCATCTTCATCTCTGTATTCCGTCCAGGTTACGAAGGCGCTAATGAGATTCCAGGTTTCGTATACGGAATCATCGTTACTATCTTCATCGCATTCAACACATTTGGTATCAACCAGGCTCTGCAGTACAAGCAGATTGGTAAGTGGAAGGACTACCTATTCGGTGAGCGTGTTTACATCACACTTAGCTTCGTAGCGAAGTCTCTTCTTGCTTGGCAGGTATTCTCTGGAGCAATCATTCCAGCGCTAACTGCTCAGTAATACA
>JBIILH010000093.1:0-4058 GCA_044232765.1 Rhodoluna sp.
AGGCTAACCTAGCCAACCCAGCTGAGGTGGCAGCGCCATTTGCTGGGGTTGTAACCCTTCAGGTAGTTGAGGGAACTCCAGTAGCCCTTGGGCAGCCTGTTGCCACCATTGAGGCTATGAAGATGGAGGCCACGATAACATCCAATATTGCAGGCGTCGTAAGGCGTCTAGCCATAGGAAAGACCCAGTCGGTCGAGTCTGGGGACCTAATTCTCGTCGTCGAACCTCAGTAGCGAATAGACTTACCTTAGGAACAAGGTTCGAGTTAACGACTGTTAGAACTAAAAAGATACTCAAAGGATTAGGTTTGGCTGAAAAATCAGAACGCGGGCTCATTCGCCGTCGTAAGAAGGAAGAAACTGCTCCTTCCGAGCTATCAACAACCTCTCTAGATGCAGGTTCTATTGATCTAACCCCATCAACTTCTTCGATAAAGGTAGTTACTGAGGCGACAGCTATCGTTCCTGAAAGTGAAGCCGTTGGTCTAGACACTTCATCGTTTGGGCAAGTTGGCTACTCAAGACGAGACAGCCTTCGCGGTGATGCTTTTGAACAGCCAGAGCCAGCAGCAATGCTTACAGCCGATCGCCTAATTGATTTGACTGCTAAGAACCGACCAGCTCCTGAAACTGGACTGCGTAGATTCCTTTACTTCATTTCCCTCAAGACCCTCAACCTGGGTGACAACCTAAAGGTTCGTGAACGCAAAGCAACAGACGCAAGAATATCAACTCCGTTGGAGGGTGGCGCAAGGTTCGTTCCTGTCCTAACTCGTAAGGGTGGCGTTGGAAAGACCACAATCACAACCCTTCTTGGTATGGCTATGGCTTTGGTTCGAGAAGATCGTGTGATTGCTATTGATGCCAACCCTGACCGTGGAACTCTTGCAGAGCGTGTTAGCAAGTCAACTCGCTTCACTGTTAGAGATGTTGTAAACCGTGCAGCAGCAGTTGATGGTTTCACCGATTTCTCAACAATGGTTTCAAGAGATGCAACCAGACTGCACGTACTTGCATCAGACAGCGACCCAATGCTTTCAGAAGCTTTCGATGAAGGTGACTACAACGTAGTTGCTGACATGGCGGCTCGTTACTACACAGTTGTTCTAACTGACTGTGGAACTGGAATTGTTCACTCTGTTATGAGACCAACTCTGCAAAGAGCAAATGGCTTGGTAATCGTCTCAGGTGGTTCTGTTGACGAAGCAAGACTGGCTTCTGAGACTCTAACCTGGCTAGAAGCTAACGGTTACGGTGATCTAGTTAGAGGCTCGGTTGTAGCCCTCAACACAGCAACTCAGGGAACTAACCTTGTAAAGCTTGACGAGATTGAAGCTCACTTCAAGTCTCGTGTTCGTGCTGTAGTGAAGATTCCGTATGACCCAGCACTAGCTGCTGGATCAGTTATCAAGTTTGATCAACTACACAAGAACACTAGAGAAGCAGCACGTGAACTTGCAGCCCTTGTTGTTGAGGGATTAGTTAAGTCCAAGTAGCTCATGCCAGTTCGTGAAATACGCCTCTATGGCGATCCAGTTCTGAATTCGAAGTGTGATGCAATCAAAGACTTTGGCGATAAAGCTAAAGCTCTAATCGAAGATCTAATTGATACAACTAAGGAACCGGGCAGAGCAGGCGTTGCTGCTCCACAAATAGGTGTTTCACTTAGAGCTTTTAGTTACAACGCCAACGGAAATCTTGGATATCTGATTAACCCTGAAGAACTAGTTCTTGAAGGTGAACCTGAGCTACTTGAAGAGGGCTGTTTATCCGTTCCAGGTCTTTGGCATAAAACCCTTCGCTACCCAAAAGCTTCCCTGTCGGGCTACCAGCTAGATGGAACACGCGTGACAGTAAGAGGAGAGGGGCTATTAGCCCAAGCCTTACAGCACGAGTATGACCACCTAGATGGAAAGCTGTATCTAGACAGGCTCTCAATCGAAGAACGCAAGGAAGCTATGAAGATCTTGCGTCAAACCGATTGGTTCCTTCGTTAGATCTTGTAGTCTCCGATGTTGTGGCAGGTTGACTTTGCACTTGCTGCGTAGATGTCATCAACAAGGTGTGAGAAGTCATCCATAACCACTGATCTCTTGATCTTTAGAGAAGGTGTTAGGTGACCAGTCTTCTCAGTTAGATCCTTAGGAAGAAGCGCGAACTTACGGATTGACTCTGCAGTTGAAACCTTTGAGTTCACAGCTTCGATAGCCTTAGAAATCTCAGCAATAACTAGAGGGTTGTTTGTTGCATCCTCAATGCTCATTGCTTCTTTGATTCCATTGTTCTCAAGCCAGATTGGAAGCATCTCTTCATCGATAGATATAAGAGCTGAAACGAATGGCTTGGCATCTCCAACAACAACAGCCTGGCTGATTAGTGGGTTAGCACGAAGTGGATCTTCAAGTTGAGCTGGTGCAACGTTCTTTCCACCAGCAGTGATGATAAGTTCCTTCTTTCTACCTGTAATAGATAGGAAGCCATCTTCATCTAACGCACCGATGTCACCAGTCTTGAACCAGTCACCTTCGAAGGTTGACTTAGTTGCCTTCGGGTTGTTCCAGTAGCTCTTTAGAACGTTAGTTCCTCTAAGTAGGATTTCACCGTCATCAGCGATCATGATTCCACAGCCTGGAAGTGGGAAACCAACCTTGCCAATCTTGACCTTGTCTGGTCTACCAATAGTTACTGGGGCAGTGGTTTCGGTTAGACCGTAACCTTCTAGAACGATTAGACCAATTGCACGATAGAAGTGTCCTAGACGAGCTCCTAGTGGACCACCACCTGAGATGGCGTACTTAACTTTTCCACCCATTGCAGCACGAAGCTTCTTGTATACAAGAGCATCGAACAACTTGTACTTAGCGTTTAGACCAAGACTTGGACCCTTCTTGGTGTCCTTAGCCATTGACCATGCGATTGCGGTTTCTGCTGCTGCGTGGAAGATCTTTCCCTTGCCAGCTGATTCTGCACGCTGCTCTGCTGAGTTGTATACCTTTTCGAATACACGAGGAACAGCCAAGAGGAATGTTGGGTGGAAGCTCTGCATTGCAGGTGCAACTGTCTTTGAATCTCCCTGGTGACCAACCTTCACACCACCTGAAATACATAGAACAGAAATGAAGCGTGCGAATACGTGAGCCATAGGAAGGAACAACAGAGTTGTTTCACCCGGGCGAACAACATTAGGCAGAACTGCCTGAGCATTTCTACATAGATCCACGAAGCCCTGGTGCAAAAGTTCACAACCCTTAGGCTGTCCAGTTGTTCCTGAGGTGTAGATGATGGTAGCTAGGTCTGCAAGACCTGCACTCTTTCTGCTCTTCTCTAGGTCTGCATCGGATACGTCCTTACCAGCCTTGACAAGTTCTTTCAGATCTTTGCTGTCCAATGTCCAAACTTTTTTGACATCCTTTAGAGATGACTTCACAGAGTTGAATAGTTGAACCATCTGGTCGTTAGCAAAAATACATGCGATGGAACCTGAGTCACCCAAGATCCACTCAATCTGAGCTGGAGCAGAGCTTTCATAAATAGGAACTGAAACAGCTCCAGCAAACCAAAGTGCAAAGTCACAAAGAGCCCACTCGTAAGAGGTAGGGCTCATGATGCCAACTCTTTGACCAGGCTTGATTCCAGAAGCAATGAATCCCTTAGCTAGGGCCTTTACTTCAGCAAGGTAATCGCTTGCTGTAACTTCGTGCCATACTCCAGGCTCAACCTGTTTAGAGATCAGAGGAAGGTTTGGGTCGAGTTTTACTCGATCTAGAAATAAGTCGGTGATGTTTGTGTCTGGAGAAGAAACAACAACTAATGGGACTTCGAAGGACTTCATGTATACCTCTAACTTGATAGATGGGGTCAATACAACTTTTGACTAGCCTACCCGCTGGATAACTCCTTAAAGATGTAAAAAAGGGGATGAAATGTAACAATTTGCGGTTATAAACTGGAGTTTGACTTTGCCCCGCCCCAATCCCTAAGGAAACACATGATTACTGTTGGTATCGACGTTGGTGGAACCAAGATTGCCGGGGCACTCGTAAACGAGTCAGGAGAAAT
>JBIILH010000020.1:0-11833 GCA_044232765.1 Rhodoluna sp.
ATTTCAGCTCCACACAAAGCAGCACCAACAACATAAGCGGTGTATGCAACAGATGGTTGAACAATTACATCGCCTTTACCAAGACCAAGCATTAGAGGTAGGAAAGAAATGAATTCTTTAGAGCCAATAGTTGGCATGACCTGATCTGAAGTTAGGGTTACTCCCCTTCTTCTTCCAAACCATTCTGCAACTGCGTTTCTAAATTCAAGTGAACCTGCAGTTGATGGATAGCCAGGAGCGTTAGTGGAATCTCTAATGGCGTCTTGAATAATCTTTGGAGTTGGGTCAACTGGAGATCCAACACTTAGGTCAACCATGCCATTGGCATGCTTTTCAGCAATCGCTTGGAAGGGCTTTAGTTTCTGCCATGGATATTCTGGCAAGCGATCAAACATTGTTTAGGCCTGTGGCGGTAGAGCTTTAATAACTTCGTGATCGCCTTCAATAGGACCAACCTTGGCAGCACCGCCAGGAGATCCAACAACACTGAAGAACTCAACGTTTGCCTTGTAGTAATCAGACCACTGCTCTGGAAGATCATCTTCGTAGTAGATAGCTTCTACTGGACATACTGGCTCACATGCACCACAGTCAACACACTCATCTGGGTGGATGTAGAGCATGCGGTCACCTTCATAGATGCAGTCAACCGGACACTCAGCTATACAAGCTTTGTCTTTGACATCAACACAAGGTAGGGCAATTACGTAAGTCAATTAGATAATCCTTTTCAGTCCTAGTTTCAATTATCTCTCTAGAGGTGGGCTCTTTTTGATCTAGCACGCCACTTTGCGACATCAATCTTTGGAAATACTGCTGCCACCACACAGATAGCTATAGCAAATAGGACATAGCGGTTGCCGTACTTGTCATCAGCAATAAAGGCATCAAAAGTCTCATTGCGAGATAGCCACCAGATTGAGACCAGCATTCCAGCATTCAATAGATAGATAGCTCCTCTTGAACCTCGCCAGGTGCGAAGACCAAAGGCAATAGAAGCAGTCGCTCCAAGGGCAAGGTAAAGACCTAGCGGAGATTGTCTTTCATTGGCAGCAACAATGTTATGCACCAAGGCACCTGCATATCCCAAAATGATTCCTAGCGGGAAACCGAATAGTGCTTTGAATGCAGGTTTGAACCAAGGTAGGAAGTTAGGGCTTGCCTGACGAAGACGTTCAGGATCTGTGAACTTGAATTCAATTCCTGATGCCACTGAGTAAGTGTCTCGCTTGATTGTTACTTGACTAGCATGAGCCTGAAGAGCAGCCTTCTTGAGTTCTGCGGTGCTCTCCCCACCCACAGTTACTGTTGCTCTCTCACCTGGTTCAGAGATAACCCAGAAGGTTGGTTTCTTACCCTTAACAGCTTTGCGGTATCTTCTCATTGCCATCGCTGTGGCATCATGAGCTTTCTTGTGATCTGGGTGACCGTAACCGCCTCTGGCGTTATAGGTAATAACAGCATCTGGTTTGAACTCAACCATTGCCTGGTAAATGTCATCGGCAACTACCGGAATAGAAACTGCAGCTAGAGACATCTGATCTAGTTTTGGTGGAGTTGTTGGAACTCCAAGGTTTCCAATTCTCATACCCGTATCGATATATGCTCTAGTCCCTGCAAACTTAAAGTTCTTGACTCCAAGAGCTGCCAAAGCGTTCTTTAGTTCACCGGCTCTAAAAGCTCCCATTGCTGACGGGTTAGCTTCCAAAGACTTTAGTTCTTCTAGCTTTGCCTTACCTCGTTCACCTCTAGTGAGAGTAAGCAAGAAAACCTCAGCTCCACGAAGAACTGCATCGGCCATCACGTGCCCAGTTTGAAGACTCTCATCGTCTGGGTGGGCATGGACTAAAAAGATTCTTTTAGCGTTGAAGGATTGTTTGGCCATAGAAAAACCTTAGTTCAGTTCTTCCTTCCATTGACCTAACTAGGAACTTAGGGTATCTTTACTTAGGTAACCCTAACTTCGAATGGTCTGATAACCATCGCGAAAGGACATAGTGCTCGCAAACTTTCTAATTGGCCTTAGAGAAGGCCTAGAAGCCTCCCTAATCGTAGGAATCCTAGTTGCCTACCTGAACAAGACAAACAACAAAAAAGGTGCCATTGCCGTACTTTGGGGCACATTAGCCGCCATCCTGGTCTCCATCTTGGTAGGTGTCGGTCTAACCGTGTTTGTTTCAGTTGCACCTGAAGGCATCAACGAAATGATTGCAGGCCTTGCCTCTATCGTGGCTGTTGTCTTTGTAACCTGGATGATCTTCTGGATGTCCCAGCAGAGCAGAGCCCTAAAGGGTGAACTACACAAAAAGATTGATCTAGCTTCAACCTCCGTATTTACACTTGTCGGAGTAGCCTTCTTCGCAGTTATCCGTGAGGGTGTTGAAACCTCTGTGTTCCTATGGAGCTCTTCGCGAGCTGCAGGAGATGACACCAACCCAGTGCTTGGTGCAACCCTTGGTCTTCTAGTTGCAGCTGGTCTTGGTTATCTGATTTACCGTGGAGCACTAAAACTAAACATCAGCAAGTTCTTCAAATACACCGGAGCATTCTTGATTGTTGTTGCTGCAGGAATCCTTGCCTACGGAGTTCACGAACTTCAAGAAATCGGTTGGTTCCCATTCCTAACTGACAAGGCTTACGACGTAAGCGGCATCATTCCTAAGGACAGCTTCGTAGATGTCCTTCTTAGGGGAACCGTTAGCTTCAGATCTTCGCCTGCGATCCTGGAGACAATCGTTTGGTTCGCTTACCTAATCCCGGTAACTTACCTTTACCTCAAGCCAGCTAAGAAAGTGGCTGCCTAAAAATAGAACTTAAAGAGAAATGGACCTCAATTGAGGTCCATTTTTCGTTTAAGTACTTGACTAGCCAGCGTTCTCGTTCGCACGCTTCTTAGCGGAAGTGTTACGAGCACGAATGTTGGCATCTAGTTCAACCTTGCGAATACGAGTAGCTTCAGGAGTAACCTCAACACACTCGTCTTCACGAGCAAACTCTAGACACTCTTCTAGAGAGAGCTTGCGAGGAGGGGTTAGTGACTGGAATTCATCGCTTGAAGCAGCACGCATGTTGGTTAGCTTCTTTTCCTTAGTGATGTTCACATCCATGTCGTCAGCTCTAGAGTTTTCACCGACAACCATACCTGCGTAAACCTCACTGGTTGGGTCAACAAAGAATGATCCACGCTCTTGCAGAGCAATCATCGCGAACGGTGTTGCAACACCTGCACGGTCAGCAATAAGAGATCCGTTGATACGAGTAACAATCTCTCCAGCCCATGGCTCATAGCCTGCTGAGATGGCGTTAGCGATACCTGTTCCCTTAGTGCTAGTTAGGAACTCAGTTCTGAAACCAATTAGTCCTCTTGATGGAACTAGGAATTCCATGCGAACCCAACCGGTTGAGTGATTCACCATGTTCTTCATGCGACCCTTACGGGCAGCTAGTAGCTGAGTCATAGCACCTAGGAATTCTTCAGGAACATCTATAGTCAGATCTTCAACAGGCTCGTGGAGCTTGCCATCAATCTTCTTAGTAACTACCTGAGGCTTACCAACGGTTAGTTCATAGCCTTCACGACGCATCTGCTCAACCAGGATGGCAAGAGCTAGCTCTCCTCGACCCTGAACTTCCCAAGCATCTGGACGCTCGGTAGGCAAAACCTTTAGAGATACGTTACCGATAAGCTCACGATCTAGACGATCCTTCACTAGACGAGCAGTAACCTTTGCACCCTTTACTCGACCTGCCATAGGAGAAGTGTTGATACCAATAGTCATCGAGATGGCAGGGTCATCAACAGTAATCATTGGCAGTGGACGAACATCGTTCGGGTCAGCAAGAGTTTCACCAATGGTGATGTTCTCAATACCAGCAACCGCAACAATGTCACCAGCAGAAGCTGATTCGGTTGGGAAACGATCTAGAGCTTTGGTCTTTAGAAGTTCTGTGATCTTTACGTTCTGGGTGGTGCCATCTTGACGAACCCAAGCAACCTGCTGGCCCTTCTTGATAGTTCCGTTGAAGATACGAAGAAGAGCTAGACGCCCAAGGAATGGTGAAGCGTCAAGGTTAGTAACGTGAGCCTGAAGTGGAGCTTCATCGTCATAAGTTGGAGCTGGGATGTGCTTCAAGATTGCACCGAATAGTGGCTCTAGGTCTTCGCTGTCTGGCATAGAACCATCAGCTGGCTTATTTAGGCTTGCACGACCTGCACGACCAGATGCATAAATAACTGGAAGTTCCAAAATTGCATCAATGTCTAGATCTGGAACATCTTCGTGAATGTCTGAAGCTAAACCTAGAAGAAGGTCATGTGTCTCTTCAACAACTTCATCAATACGAGCATCAGGACGGTCAGTCTTGTTAACCAAAAGAATTACAGTTAGGTTCGCCTCTAGTGCCTTACGAAGAACGAAACGTGTCTGCGGAAGTGGACCTTCAGAAGCATCAACTAGAAGAACAACACCATCAACCATTGAAAGCCCACGCTCAACTTCTCCACCGAAGTCAGCGTGACCTGGGGTGTCAATAACGTTGATTGTGATTTCTTTGCCATTAGCTGATGCACCTTTGTAGGAGATAGCTGTGTTCTTAGCAAGGATGGTAATACCCTTTTCACGCTCTAGGTCGCCTGAGTCCATCATTCTTTCACCAAGCTGAGCGTGGTCGCTGAATGATCCGGTCTGGCGAAGCATGGCATCAACCAAGGTTGTCTTGCCGTGGTCAACGTGAGCCACGATTGCTACGTTACGGATATCGTCTCTAGTTACTTGAGCCATTACTGTGGGTCCTTTAGGGCATCGGTCAGCGCAAAAAGAGTAATCACTTCAACGCTTTATTGTTTGAGCAGACGTGCAATGCAAGAGCTCGAATACCTAAAGTCTAACTTAGATAGGCCCTAAATGAGCCTGCCTAAGCCAAAGAAGGCTCTAATCTATTTAGCTGCCGCCAAAAGCTTAGCTCTAGCCTCACGACGCTTCTTCTGTTCCTTAGGGTCTGGAACTGGAACAGCAGCCAGAAGAGCCTTGGTGTAAGGGTCTTTAGGGTTGTTTAGGATCTCGTCACGTTCACCAATTTCAACCAAGCGACCGTGCTGCATAACTGCAATTCTGTGAGCCAGAATTTCAACAACAGCGATGTCGTGGCTGATAAACAGACATGCGAACTTCAACTGAGACTGAAGATCTAGAAGCAGGTCTAGGAATCTAGCCTGAATAGATACGTCAAGGGCAGAAGTAGGCTCATCCGCAATCAAGATGTCTGGGCTTAGAGCAAGAGCTCTAGCGATACCAACTCGCTGACGCTGACCACCAGAAAGCTCGTGTGGATAACGGTTTCTGTAGGAACGAGCTAGCTCAACCTTGTCTAGTAGTTCTTCAACTAGAACATCTAGTTCAGCACCCTTAGCAACACCTGCAAGAAGCAAAGGCTCACCGATGCTCTCACCGATAGGAAGACGAGGGTTTAGAGAAGATGCAGGGTCCTGGAAGACGATACCTGTGTGCTTACGGATGTCCCTAAGCTCTTTTCCAGTTGCCTTACCAATTTCTTTACCAACAACCTTGATAGAACCTTCCTTGACTGGAAGCAGACCGATAGCAGCTCGACCGATAGTGGTTTTACCTGAACCTGACTCTCCTACCAAACCTAGGATTTCTCCTGGGAAGATGTCGAAATTAATCTCCTTAGCGGCTTGGAAGGCTGGAACGCGTCCACGCTTTGGATATTCGATAGTCACATTTGACATTGAAAGAACTGGCTCAACACCCGTTGACTTGATCTGAGGTCTACTTGGAGCTGAACCTAGACGAGGAACGGAGGCTAGTAGTTCCTTTGTGTACGGGTGCTTTGGTCTGTTGAAGATGTTGTCAGCTGAATCGTATTCAACAGTCTCACCATCTTTCATAACCAAGATGTCATCAGCCATGTCAGCAACAACACCCATGTCGTGAGTAATTAGAAGAATTCCTGAGTTTAGCTTGTGACGAAGATCTCTCATCAAGTCAAGAATTTCAGCCTGTACAGTTACGTCTAGGGCTGTAGTTGGCTCATCAGCAATTAGAAGAGCAGGGTCACAAGCCAAAGCAATAGCAATCATTGCTCTCTGCTTTTGACCACCGGAAAGCTGGTGAGGGTACTTAGAGAAAGAAGCCTCTGGGTCTGGAATATCAACCATCTTGATTAGTTCAACAGCACGGTCCTTCGCTGCCTTCTGACCAATGGTGAAGTGGTTACGAAGAGTTTCAACGATCTGGAAACCAATTGTGTAAACAGGGTTCAAAGCAGTCATTGGCTCTTGGAAGATGTAAGCGACTTCCTTACCACGGTATTTTCTAACCAAAGCTGGGCTAGCACTAAGCATGTCAACACCCTGAACTTCAACGGTTCCTGAAGTTCTAGCGTTAGAAGCTAGTAGACCCATAAGGCCCATTGAGCTAGATGACTTACCTGAACCTGACTCACCTACGATGGCTAGAGTCTTACCAGGCATGACCTCGTAGTTCATGTCGATAGCTGCTGGATACCAGACACCATCAACCCAGAAGTCAACATTGTAGTTCGATACCTTAAGTACTGGCTTGCTCATTAGTTATTTCCTATTCCATCGAATGAATTAGATGCGATGATTGAGTCATGAAACAGAATCAAGTTTTTCGCCCCAAGGGTAACCTGGGCTGGGCTGGCGTTGCCGCCGTTTTGAACACTTTGTTTTTGGTCCAGGCTCTGGCCTATCCAAGCGAAGGAAGTATTCTCCTCCTTGACTTGACAGCATCGGCTAGCGTTGCTCTCGTTGTCTACATCTTCTGGGTTAGACCTAAGCTGATTCTCAAGGAAACCAGCATGATTGTTGTCAACCCGATCAAAAGAACTGAAATCAACTACGCAGACATCACTTCCCTGGATACCAAGTGGGCTTTGCTTGTTCACCATTCCGACACTAAGACCCGCGTTTGGGTGGCTCCCGCTAACGGAAGACAACGTTGGGTTAGCGACAGCGTTCAACGCTGGAGCGTTGGCAAATATCTCCAGAAGGAGAAGACCGATAGTGAGTTCACTTCGATCAGCCAAAGCACCAGCAGCGACAGCGGTCTCGCCTACCAGCTCATTAGTGAGAGAATCAAAAGACTTCATTAAGACTTAACTCTCATCGTTGATGACTTGAATCTTTCCTTCAAGCTAATTCTCTTCTTCTGTCTCGGGTCGAATGCATCTCTCAAACCATCTCCAATGAAGTTCACGAACAATGCAATTGAGATGATGAACAGACCAGGCCACCAGAACAAGAATGGGGCAACACTGAAGGTGTCTTGATAGGTGCTAATCAATAGACCCAGTGAAACGTCTGGCTTTCTAACACCGAAACCAAGGAAGCTCAGAGCGGATTCAATCAAGATTGCTCCAGACATCAAAAGTGTTCCTGCAACGATGATGATACCCATTGCGTTAGGCAAGATGTGCTTGAAGATAATTCTTCGGTTGCTTGCTCCAGCTACTCTCGCAGCGTCAACGAATTCACGCTCCCTGAGAGTTAGGAAGTCTGTTCTAACGAAACGAGCCAGACCCATCCAAGCAAAGAAACCTAACATCACAGCAAGCGGTATAACACCTAGGTTTCCAAATTGGAAACCGATCACTGCTCCGATGATGAGTGTTGGCGTTACCAAGAACATGTCTGTTACACGCATCAAAATAGCATCTACAATTCCACCGTAGAATCCAGCAATCGCTCCAACTACAGTACCGATGATTAGACCCATGAAACCAACGATGAACATAACCATGATTGACTGTTCAGCACCACGTGTTACCAGAGCTAGGTAATCAGTACCAATGTTGTCCATACCAAGAGGGTGAGCTCCAAAACCCATTCCGTCGCCATCAATAAATTCTGGCAAGAAGTCCATTGTTGGACATCCTGGAATACCGTTATCACACAAGCTTTCAATAGCACCTTCAGGATCAATGTCATCGATGCTGTAAGGCCACCAACCCTTAACGCTGATTGGGTTGTCTTCGGTTCCTAAGTGAATACCTGAAGCTGAAAAACTGAACAAGATCACGAACAAAAGACCAAAGACTGAGATCATCGCAGCCTTGTGGCGGATGAAACGTCTAATGATAATTTGGCCTTGGCTAAGACCTGCGGTCTCTTTTAGCTCAATCTCGTTTTCGCTCTTCTCGCTGAACTGCGAGTTCTTCTTTTCTACATCAGCCATCTTGATCTACTTTCTGATTCGAATACGAGGGTCAACAACTCCATAGAGGAGGTCGGCGACCAGGTTGGCAACAACTGTCAAAACAGCTCCGATGATAAATACGCCCATCAGGAGGTTTAGGTCATAGGAACGCAGGGCTTGGTTGAACAATGAGCCCATACCCTTCCATTGGAAAATGCTTTCAGTAATAATTGCTCCACCGATAACACCCGCGAAGTCGTTGACCAGAATTGTGGTCAAAGGCAACATGGCATTACGCATAGCGTGGCGGGTAATAACAGTTCTCTCCGTTAGACCCTTGGCTCTTGCAGTTCTGATGTAATCCATGTTCAAAACTTCTAGCAAGCTTCCTCTCGAGAATCGAACGTAACCTGCGAATGAAACCAAAGTCAAAGCAACGGTTGGAAGAATCAAGTGCATCACGGCGTCTAGTCCTGAGATCCAGAAGCTTGCCATCTGCTCTTCGCTAAGATTTGGGTTTGCCTGATCAATTGTGGAAACCGGACGACCGTTGATTGCATCAGAGAACATGTAACCATTGAACTCTTGCATTGTTCTGTCAATCATCAACACGAATGTTCCAACGAACGCGGTTAGAACACCGGTGCGAGTATTGGTCTTTCTCTCCTCTGGGTCAGCAAAGTATCCAACAATTGCTGAAATTGCAATTGTGATGCTGAATACAAGAACCACGCTCAAGATACCTGATTCAGGGCCAAGGAGCATTTGAAGTGGGTAGTAACCAATAGTTACAACAGAGGCAGCAATAAGCGCTGTTCTAAGAGAAGGTTTGTTGTCCAAGCCGGTGGATAGCTGAACAGTCACGATAGCTGCAACAAAAGACATAACTGCAACTCCGATGATGCCCAAACCTGGGTTGGTAAACCAACTAGTAGTTCCCATGTAGAAAACAAGAGCCCCAACTCCGAGAGAAACTCCGCCAAAGGTTATGAAGAACTTCTTGCGGGTTCCACCTATGATTCCAGCCATGGCGAATCCGGCAATCAAACCGACTATTACAACCACCTCAAACGGTATCTGCGGATTTGCTAGGAAGTCGTTGAACTGGATTGCCATGTACTCCTTGAGAAGAACAGCCACCCAGAAGATTGGAAGAGAGAAAAGAAGGAATGCAACAAAAGTCATTGTGTAGTCGAAACGACTGTACTGACGAATCGCAGTGATCATACCGATTGTGATACCCAAAAGAATTGCCAAGATTGTTGAGGCAATAACAAGTCTGAATGTGATTGGAATCGCAGCTGCGATCGAATCCATAACCAAGAAGTTATCTCTGGTCTGGCCGAGGTCTAGTTGTCCCCATAGACCGGCAATGATTCCTCTGAACCAGATGAAGTAACGCACTGGAGGTGGCACATCGAGATTCAATTCTCGAATCAAACGAGCCATTTGCTGCTCTTTGTTCTTCTCGGTGCTTTCAGCAAACGCCTCAAGAGGGTTTGATGAAATAGCCTGCAAGTTGTAGACCATGAAGCTCGCTCCGAAAACGATAAGAAGCATCATGCCTAATCGTCTTGAAATGTATGCAATCACAAGAGCCCTTTCCAGTGACCTAAGTCAAATTTTTAAAACTAGTTTTGGAACGATGACGAACCATTATTGCGGAGGAGTTCGTCCTCCCCACCTAAAAAGTGGGAGCACCCAAATTGGATGCTCCCACAATTTTATAGGTTTTCAAGAACTATGGCTTGAAGTTCCACTCCCAGTAGTTCCATACTAGGTTCGCACCTAGTGGAGCTGGCTTGAAGTTCTTCAGTGCCTTGTTCGATGCTGCTGTAGTTAGGTTCTGGTATAGCGGGAATCCATAACCATTTGCAACTGAGATCTTCTCAATTGCGATACGTGCAGCTGTTGCCTGAGCTGGAGTCAAAATGCTGCTCTCTAGCTTCTGAACGTTCTGGTCGATTGTTGCGCTGTTCCAACCATAAGCGTTGTTTCCACCATTTGACTTGTAAATAGCGGTCGCAGTTGCCTGGCTAACAGAAGTTAGACCGTAACCGAACATAGTTGCGTCGTACTCAACGTTAGAGATGTCAGCTGAGAAGTTTGCGCTTCCAGTGATGTCCACGTCGAATCCAGCCTTAGCAGCTTCTGCCTTGATTAGCTGAGCCAATGAGACTCTCAAGGCAGATGCGTTAGCGAACATCAACTTAACATTAACCTTTGGATCGCTAGCAGATGCTGTTGGGTAGTACTTCTTAACCAAGTTAAGAGCCTTTAGTGTGCGGTCATCCTGAGTACCAGTTGTGTACTTAGCCATACCAGTTGCCTTAGTAATGGTGTTGTACTCAGTGGTTCCCTGGAACGCAAAGTGTGTGTCCATAGGCTTGATAACCGGGCCGGTAGGGTCTAGCGGCTGAATGAAGTTAGCAACCATCTGTGCACGAGGAATTACGTATAGGAATGCTGTACGTAGATCCTTAGCCTTCTGGCTCATACCGAAGAATGGACCACGGTATGGGTCTTCTCCACCGAATGGCTCACCAACACGAAGGTTGAAGTGTGAGTAACCAGCACCCTTCTTGGTAAGAACAGAAATGTTTGCTCCCTGTGCCTTTAGAGACGCGTTACCAGCAATTGTTGGGTTTGTGTTGTAGTAAAGGTCTACTTCACCGTTACGCAAAGCCTGAACAGCTGATGTGTCGCTTTCGATGGTCTTGATGATCACCTTAGTAACTGGGTAAGAAGTTGCCATTGCTGGACCTGACTTGTACTTGGCGTTTCTAACCAAAGTAACAGATGAGTCTGCAACTGCTGACTGAATGATGAATCCACCGTTGCTGATCAATAGCAGCTTGTTAGTAGAAGCGTTAACAGTCTTGATGTTGTAGCTCTCAGTCCAAACCTTACCCATTGCAAGCAAGTGAGCCTTGGTCTTCTTCTGGAAAGTGCTTAGGAACTTAGCCTTAGCAGCTGTGTTTACAGCAGCTGACTGTAGGCCAGTCTTCTTGTCAGCTAGCAATGACAGAGCGTGTACTGGTGACACACCTGGTGCTAGTAGCTGCCAGTCTGGAAGAGGCTTCTTGAAGCGAACTTCAATAGAAAGTTGGTCCTTGCTAACTGTTGGAAGGCCAACAACGTTTTCACCGTAGGTACCTCCGTAGCCAACGCTGTCGAATGCAGCAGTTGTTGTTGATGGGTCACCCAAACCTGCAGACTTTGAGTACTCGTCTGCACCAGTGATGTGGCTAAGCAACATGTCATGGGCTGTGATAGGAGTGCCGTCTGACCAGGTCTGACCCTTAACCAAGGTGTAGGTGATGCGGAAGTCGCTTGAAGTGTTCTTGGTAATCTTCATGCTTCCAAGTTTGGTGTTGTACTTAAGAACAGTCTGGTTGTCGTAGTAAAGGAAACCAGAGCCGGTCAAGTAGCCAAGCTGTGCGTTGTAAGTAGTGTTACCATCGCTCGTGCTTGAGTTCAAAGATGTGATCTCAGCTGGTGAGTGAATGATAAGTGTTGACTTAGTTGCAGCTGTTGCTGGACCCACAAGAGCAGGTGCTCCTGTAAGAACCAAGGAACCAACTGCAGCTAGCGCTATCGCACGAGCGATACGTTTTGCATTCATGTGTTTCTCCTTATATGGGTTACCTTCA
>JBIILH010000021.1:0-11740 GCA_044232765.1 Rhodoluna sp.
ATGGCTAAGAAGAACAACGTAAAGAGAATGGTTTATCTAGGCGGCATGGCCGATAGCCAGAGTGAACTTAGCGCTCACCTATCTTCTCGAGCAGAAACTGGTGAAATCCTTAGAGCTTCTGGAGTTCCAACAGTAGAACTTCGTGCAGGTGTTGTTATTGGTTCCGGTTCAGCATCTTTTGAGATGCTTCGCTATCTAACCGAACGTATTCCAGTGATGGTCACACCTAAGTGGGTAACTGTAAGAATTCAGCCTATTGCTGTTAGAGATGTGCTCCGTTACCTAGTCGGAGCAGCTGGCATCAAAGAGGAGATCAATGATCACTTCGATATCGGTGGACCAGAAGTTCTTACCTATAGAGAGCTGATGATGCAGTATGCGGAAGCTGCTGGGCTTCGCAAGAGAATCATCATGCCGTTACCTGTTCTAACTCCAAGACTTTCTAGTGCTTGGGTAGGACTTGTAACACCTGTACCAATTACCCTGGCTAGAAGACTAATTGACAGTTTGAAGAATGAAGTTGTCTGTGCTGATGACAGAATCAAGAAGTTCATTCCAGATCCTGCATCCGGCCTAACAACATTCAAAGCAGCAGTTGCTCTAGCTCTTACTCGTATTAAGGAAGCCAACGTTGAAACACGTTGGTCCAATGCTGCTTTACAAGGTGGTCCTAGCGAACCTCTTCCAACCGACCCAACATGGGCTGGTGGAACTCTATATACAGATATCAGAACTGAAATCACAACTGACCCAGTAGATAAGGTATGGCCAAGAGTTGAGTCAATCGGTGGAGACAACGGTTACTCAACTGCTACATGGGCATGGGAACTTAGAGGTCTTCAAGACCGTCTAGTTGGTGGAGTTGGCCTTCGAAGAGGAAGAAGAGATCCTTACTTCCTAATTGAGGGTGAAGCTTTGGACTTCTGGCGTGTAGAGGCATTGGATAGACCAAGACTTCTCAGACTTAGGGCTGAAATGAAGATGCCGGGACTTGCTTGGTTGGAATGGAATGTTGAACCAACACCTGAAGGTGGAACAAAGGTTATCCAAAGAGCAATCTTTGTGCCTAAGGGCCTTCTAGGGCACATTTACTGGCTAACCGTGCTGCCTATGCACGGTCTTGTCTTCCCTAGCATGGTCAAACATGTAGCTCACGGCACAAGGATCAAACGCCGCAAATAGACTTGAGGCATGAAGAAAACAACGCTGGCTGTATTTGCACTGTTGTTTGTAACCATTGCCTGGGGAGCATCCTTCGTTGTGATGAAACCCGCAATGGAAAAGATTCCTGTTTTTGACTTTCTAGCAATCAGATTCACTATTGCCGCTGCTCTAATGATTGCTGTTAGACCTCAGGTCCTAAAAGCGTTTAGAGGACCAACGCTCATTTACGGTGTGATTCTCGGAGCTGTCTTGGGCTTTAGCTATGTGACTCAAACAATTGGACTAACACTTTCAACTGCAGCAATCACCGGTTTTGTTACTGGACTTTATGTAATCCTCACACCCCTTCTAATCTGGTTGTTCTTCAAGAGAAGACCTAAATCAATAGTTGCCATTGGTGCATTGCTGGCAACTGTTGGACTTGGGTTCATAACAATCAGAGACGCCGAGTTCGACCTTGGTCTGGTCTGGATCATGCTCTGTGCTCTAGGTTTTGCCCTTCATCTTGTGGGCTTAGGCAAGTGGTCACCGGGCAAAGATGTCTACGCTTTGACAGTGATTCAATTGGTGACAGTGGCAATTCTTTGTTGGATTGGTGCCTTACCTGATGGCTATCAAGCTCCAGTTGATTTTGAAGTCTGGTTCGCTGTTCTATTCACTGCGGTATTTGCAACAGCACTTGCTTTCTTCATTCAGACTTGGGCTCAATCGATTATGGATGCATCAAGGGTTGCCATCATCTTGACTATGGAAGTTGTCTTTGCTGCTTTGACATCGGTTGCAGTAGGCCAAGAGATTCTCTCTCTTCAGGTAATCTTCGGAGGCACTCTAATGTTGGCTGCCATGCTTATTATTGAATGGCCTAGAAAAGACATGCAACCTGAAGACATCATCTACGAACCGATGGCTCACTAGGACAATCATGATTCTCGCTATCGATGCCGGAACCACTGGCGTAACTGCTCTTGCCATTAGACAAGATGGCTCGAGAGCGGCTCACGGCTACCAAGAGTTCCCTCAGCACTTTCCTAAACCGGGTTGGGTTGAACATGATCTTGAAGAAATCTGGCAAGCAACGCTTTCAGCAGTGAAGCAAGTTCTTGATGCTGTTGGAGCTGTCACCTTCGTAGGACTAGGTATCACTAATCAAAGAGAAACTATTGGGCTCTGGGATAGAAATACCCTCCAATCACCAACTCCAGCAATTGTTTGGCAGGACAGAAGAACCACCCAAGTTCTTAAAGACCTTGAGGATCACCCAACCTTTTCAAAGGTTCAAAACCTAACCGGCTTACCTTTAGACCCTTACTTCAGTGCATCTAAGCTTCGTTGGATTGCGATTAACAAACCAGATATCTGGAAAGAAGTTGAAAACGGTTCTGTAGTTATTGGAACTATCGACACTTACCTAATTGCAAGGCTTACCAATGGCAAAGCACACATCACCGATGCAACCAATGCTTCCAGAACTCAGCTCTACAACATCCATGAAGGAACTTGGTCTGAAGAACTTCTTGACCTTTTTGGTATTCCTCTGCATGCACTCCCAACAGTTGTTGATTCCAGTGGAGTGCTGGCTGAGACAGATCCTGATTCCTTCTTTGGCCTATCAATTCCGATCTCAGGAATTGCTGGAGATCAGCAAGCTGCTTTGTTTGGTCAAACCCAGTTTGAGATTGGTGGAGCTAAGTGCACCTACGGAACAGGTGCATTTATCCTTCAAAACATCGGATCCGATTCTCTAGTTCTAAACAACGGCCTGATCACCACTGTTGCTTGGCAATTAGACGGTGTTAGAACCTACGCAACCGAAGGTTCTGTCTTTGTTGCAGGGGCAGCTGTTCAGTGGCTTAGAGATGGTCTAAAGATCATCACTAAAGCAGAAGACAGCGAAACACTAGCTCGAACTGTTCAAGACAACGGTGGTGTTGTTTTCGTTCCTGCTCTTACCGGTCTTGGTGCTCCCTACTGGGAACCTAAAGCAACAGGGTCAATCTTCGGTCTAACTAGAGGAACAACAGATGCTCACATTGCAAGAGCAGCTCTTGAAGCAATTGCTTTTCAAGTAAAGGATATCTTCGATGCCATGGGCCAAACCGGTATCAAACTCTCCAAACTCAGAGTGGATGGTGGAGCTTCTGCTAATGGACTACTGATGCAATTCCAATCTGACCTCCTTCAAGTTCCTTTGCAGAGACCTATCCACTTAGATTCAACTGCTCTTGGTGCTGCCTATCTTGCAGGTTTGGGAGTTGGTTTCTGGAAGTCTTTGGATGAACTCAAAAACCTGAACCCAATTGAACAAACATTTGAGCCAGGTGAACCTAAGCAAAAGCAATTCGCTCATTGGAAAAGAGCTGTTAATGCAACCATCTCTTTTGCTAACAACTAACCGAAAGACTCTTCTTCATGGCTAAAGGCATTACTACCTACACCTCTTCCAATCTAGATAACCTGAAGGAGAATGCACCAGTTGCGATTCTGCTTCATGGTTATGGTGCAAACGAATATGACCTTCCAGAGATCATGACTGGAACTATGCCGTGGGTATCGCCTAGAGCCCCTCTGAGTTCAGGTGGAGATGGATTTGAATGGTATCTGCTGACAGTGGGTAACTACACCCCACAACCAGAAGTTGAGAAAGCAACAGAGAAGGTATGGGAATGGATCGATCAGACACTTCCTGCTAACACTCCATTGATTCCAATTGGCTTCTCCCAAGGTGCTCTTATGGCAACCCAGCTACTTAGAACAAGGCCGGAGCGAATAGCAAAGACAGTTTTGATGGCTGGATTCATCATGGATGCAAAACAACCTGCAGATGACCGACTTCTCGAACTCAAGCCAAGTGTTCTCTACTGCAGAGGTGAAGAAGACAACAGAATCTCTCCTCAAATGGTTGAGACAACTACTAACTGGCTCACTGCACACACCAAGCTGACCCCTAAGGTCTATAGCGGGCTGGGGCATAGCCTTGATAACCGTGTGATTAGAGACCTGACCGAGTATCTGACTAAACGGCCCTAAGACATGGCCTAGAAGCAATAAACTTGACTAGCAACAAAGCACTAAGGGCCTCTAGCTCAGTTGGTTAGAGCAACGGACTTTTAATCCGTGGGTCGTCGGTTCGATCCCGACGGGGCCTACAAAGAACCCCTTCCTCCAAGAAGGGGTTCTTTTCGTTATCAAGGTCAATTTGGAAGAGAATAGCTCGTTTGAGTTAAACGAAACTCCGCAACCCCAAGTGCTGGTTACGGAGAGACGCTAAGCAAAAGACCTAAAAACTACTTCTTTACTTGAGTGATTGTGACTCGCACACCTTCTTTTACCTTGTCTGACTTCTTAGCTAGTGTCGAACTAGTTTTCACAGTAGCGCCTTTGTGTTTGGTCTTAAGTGCTGAACAAACTGAGGCAGCTCTAGAAGTCGCAAGCTTCTTCTGAGAGGCTGAGAGCTTTTTGGCTGTAAAGAATCCTTCACACTTGATTTGTAGAACTACACCTAGCCCCTTAAGCGTTTTGGTAACTGCTGCCTTCGAAGTTGTGCCCAGCTTGCTAGATTTGCTCGCAAATCCACCAACGATTCCAGTGGAATTGGTAGGTGGCCCAGCCACAACTACTGGTGTTGAAGTTATTTGGGAGGAAATGTAGCCCAACTTAGAGCCTGTGACTCTAACTGACAGTGATTTTCCCTTAAGCGCTGCGTTGAGCGGCAATACAGCTGTAGTAGCTCCAGTAATCGGAGTAGTGCCATCGAGCCACTGGTAACTAAGAGTTGCTAGTGGATCCCAGCTTGCTGGAGTAGCTGTAATAGAACTTCCCACATATGCCAATCCAGTTACTGTCGCTGCCGCGCCAGGTTTAAATGAACGTGAACACGCATTTGCTGGCTGCTGCCAGGCAAGATATGGGTAGCCACCATTCGCTTCTGGGCAGATAGCCCAGTCATGGTCGCTGTTTGGTGTTGCTGAGATCTTCCAGTTTGCGAAAGTAGCCATTCGCTTCAGCTCACCTGCGTGCTTTGGCACTTCTTGGCCAAACGACTCAATCGTTGAAGGAACACCATTGGTCACGATCTTCCAGTAGGAGTCAACCAAGTCAGGAGTATTTGAGTTGCCGACCAGCCCCCGTGAACCGCCAGCATTAGTAACGGAAACCAAACCGGTTGCGTAAGCATTAGTTAGTGTAGTGTCCTGCATGTTGCCTATAAGACTTCCGCTAGTATCCTCCGCTGATACTGCTCCGGTTGCATATACGTTGTTGATTGTTGACGCCGTTGCATAACCAATGAGACCGCCGACCACATAACTCCCTGGGGCGGTGAGAGACCCTGTTGCAAACGAACGGCTGATGGTAGAAAGATTTGCTAGTCCAATTAGACCACCTAACCCATTGCCTTGACTTAGGTTTATTGAGATCGAAGAAGATGAATCAGAGATTTGATCCATGTAGCTCTCCCCGATTAGACCACCAATTGAACTTGCAAACATTGGCCTTAATTCTTGGCTATCAAGATTCAAAGAACCTGACGAATGAACATTAATGTAGCTAGAAGTGCTGGAACTACCCACACATCCACCAATAGACATTAGCTCGTCCATGAACGGCATAAACTCCGACTGTCCAAAGTTTATGTTGCATCCGACATTAAGAATTTGTGAGTCAGAAACTCTTGCTGCTAACCCCCCGGCATTGAAGACGAACCTCATTACATCAATTTCACCTGTCACGCTCGAATTCTTGATAACTGAATTTGAAATGTTGCGCGCGAATAATCCAGATTCGCATTCTGCCTGCATTTTTGAACCTGAAAGATGGACATTATCGATAGTTGCATAGTTGATTGAGCCAGCGAAGACTGAAGAACCGCAGCCGAAATTAAATTCGATTCCTTGGTTTCCAAGCACATTTAGGTTGCTTACCGAAGTGTCTGTTGCCAAGGTAGTCCCTGAGACGTTTCCAAATAATGGGCTTCTTTCATTCAAGATTTGGCCTACCCCGCTGATGTCCAGATCATTTCCATTGCCGTCATAGTGTCCAGAGAACGAGCCTAGACGTGGGAAAGAATCAACGAAAGCAATATCTTGAGTCTGTTGGAAGTAAACTCCAGAACCAGTGCAGGATTCAACACCAGCAAAATCCAAAGCATTGGTTACCAAATAAGGGCTGGTCTTGGTTCCTACTCCTGCCATCAAAAGTGGCACAGTGACGGATTTAGTTGCCGAAGCGGAAAGGTTCACAAATCCACTAAAGTCGTCGCCTGCCATGCCCCCGAACTCAACTAGATAGGCATTCTGACTTGCGATGTCATTCCAAGTATCCCCCGTCCACAATTGACCATAATCTTCATTTGAGCCCGAGTTGTTTGGTTCGTTAGCGGCCCACTTGACGAATGAGTCACCTACTGGAGCACCGTTTGAGAAAAACTTTGTGCCAGCCTCTGGACCGTCCATCCAAAACCAATCACCTTCAGTTTCAGCATCGGAAGCTCCAATAAAAGGAGTGTTACTGAAGTTATCGTTTATGAAAGTATTTTCGGAAGCACTAGTGATTGTTGCAAGATAGCCTCGACCAGTTGAATTCGGCAATGTTTTGGCCGCAGCAGCAATTTTGGCTTGGTCCCAACTTATTCCAGCGGTAATTACGTTTGCATACCAGTGTCCATTTGCTGCATTGAATGCTAAAGCGTCTGGGCCAATGGTGACTTTGCCAGTGATAGTTCTCGTTGAGGTGCAGTTTTGTGAAAGTGTTGCAGTAGCAATTGCGCTGTTGATTTGGGCTTGTGTGCCTATAACACCAACTGTTGCACCTTTCAACGATGCACCCGGCGCTACTAGAGCTCCAGAACTACCTAGTTGGATTGTGATTTCACCCGAGTTGGTTGTTAGCTCAAGCCGAAGAGTCGCCTCGGCATCAAAGTCGCTAATTGTGGTGCCCACCAAGGAGGTTCCAGAACTCGCTATTACCAGGGAAGGCGCTTGGGCAGCTTGGGCGATCAATCCCGAAGAAAAGGCCAACATAGCCAAAGTGGTTATGGAGGTTAGAGTTTTGCGAAACTTAGCCATGGTTATTCCTTCTAGCGAACATTTTAGAGCGAGGGGAATCTCACTTATCCACACTCTACTGCCACTTATGGGCACTCTTCGGTATTGGAATTCACTGCTCATCGACTTTAGGTATTCACAGTTTCAAGCCAGATCAAGGTTGAGAAAGCGGTTTCATTAGCCTGAGAGTTTCCCTGTAACAGAGAGTTCTACCGCGAAGGTCGCTGACTAGATTTAGAGAAATAGGGAACTCAAGCTGGAAACCCTCTCTGCCTTCAGCTTTACTCTTATAGGTAGAGATCGAGCCTTGAAGTGATCAACCTCTTGAGTGAGCTCACACTTCCAGATAGGGCCTTTAGATCAGTTGAATCCAGGAACATAGATATCGACTGGTCTGGATACTCCAAGAGCATGCAAGGCTCTTGGCCTTCTGATGCTTTCTGCTCACGTTCATTGCGCTCGTTTAGGTGAATCATTCGCACAAGAACTCCGTGCTCTGACAGCAGGTGCTGTTCAAGTTCTTTGAAAGAAGACTTCTTCTTTATCGGTGAGTGAGAAATATCGCAAAGGCTGCAGCTTCTAACACCAATTAGGTGGCCGAGGACGTAAGTGAGTTCGCCAACGATTCCGCCGTCGGCGTTATAGACACCAATCAGAGTCCCACGGATATTTGTCATAGAGTCCTCAACCACACAATTGTTAGTTTGCTTACGAACTTGCCTTTGCCCCAGTTTAGAACACGCTAGCTAGAACCCAGAACTCGCCTTGGCAGACCTATTCGCATCTCGGGCATACGATTGTTCTCTTATGCCTAAAAGAGATGTGGTTCGTCGTGACCTGAATCAGCCACACCCTGACAGGCTGAATGAGTCACACCCTTTCTACGAAGAAATCATGTTTGAGCACAACCAGTCACTAGAACAAGGAGAGCCTGGCTATCTTGATCCCGAAACTGGGTTCTTTGTATTCAATGCCAAGTCTCTTGCTGACGAGGGTAAGTGCTGTACAAACATCTGTAGGCATTGCCCTTACAAGCGTTAAAGACTATTGATCTATTTTGCCAACGCACTCTGAATAGAAGGGCTTAGGAATCGAGCCAAGGTTCTTGTGAATGTACTTGTTAGGTGGTTGGCATCTCTGTAGACGATAGCGTTTCCAATAACTGAGAAGCACTTTGACTTGTCACAGTAGACATCATCAAATTCAACAAGGGTAACTAGCTCATTGTTTAGTCGTTCCACAGCTTGAATTTGAGGATCAAATAGGAACGCTTCAGTTCTAGGAAGCGTGCACTCTTTAGGAGCATTAATCTCTAAGCAACGAATAACCTTACCAATTGGCATTGGGCTATCTTTGATGGCTAAGACTGGGATGCCTTGGTTTATGACAGTAGACCACGCTTCTTCTAAACCTTCAATTGCAGTCTCTTCTTGGGACTTACCTTTAGTAATCCACTCAACGCCATTCTTTTGAGAGGTGATTACTAGGTCATACTTCTCTTCCGAGATTATCTTCTGCATGTTCTGAACATAGACCGTGCAGGCTTTAGTTAGAACTGTGTCATCACGAGATCTCTCAGCAGTTGAGAAAGGACAACCGCCTTTCACAAAAATCTCAACACTCCAGTTGTTCTTCTTAGCTAGGTCCACAAAGGCTGCCGCGTAGTGCTTGGCATGAGAATCTCCTACAAGTGCAATTCTTATGTTCGAGTTCGCATTCCCCACCTCACAGCCAATAGGTTCAACATCTTCACGATTAGTAACTACACAGTTCTCAGGCCAGTAGTTATCTGCAGCTGCAGTTGCTAGAGGCGGATATAGCCCTTTCAAGTCTGGATCCAGACAAGGTGCTTTACCTGGAGCTCTAGCTCCAGCTCCGAAGCAATCTAGAGAACCATTGACAATGTCATCGGTCTTTTTCTTCTCTTCAGCAATGATGGCGTTAGCTTGAGCTATACCAACTGCAAGTGAACCAACCATGATTCCAGAGACAACAATCAATGAGCTGAAGACGGTAATCGGCTTGAACTTAGGAATACTTCCGCCAGGTAAGAATGGTCTCTCTATGAAGGCAGTTGTAAGAGTTGCAAGGACAAGTGTGAGAGCAAAAGCAGCCAACTTGGTTTCAGTAGTTAGTTCTGCGCCTATTGCATATGGCAGAAGAATAATAATTGGCCAGTGCCATAGGTAAATAGAGTATGACCTCTCCCCTAGCCACTGGAATGGTTTGAACTCAAATACCTTGCCAAGCAATCCACTGTTTGCTGATCCAACAATCACAGCCACAGCACCTAGAACTGGTACTAAAGCCCATACACCTGGGAATGGAAGTGCTGAAGTGAATGTGAAGCTTGCGTAGCCAATCAGAACAAGACCAATAAGAGAGGTAATTGAGGCAACTACTTTGTTCTTGACCGCGGGAGCAAAAGCAATCAATGCTCCAGCCCCAAACTCCCAAGCTCTAACTGGTGTTGAGAAGTAGGCGATAGCAGGCTCAGCCTGGGTTAGGGAAATGCCATAGATCAATGAACTCAAGGTAATAAGCGCAAGAATCAGAAGCATTGAAATCCTCTGAACCTTTGCACTTCTCTTTCGAACAAAGAGAAGTGCAATAGCAATAAACAGAGGCCAAACAATATAGAACTGCTCTTCAACTGAAAGAGACCAGAAGTGTTGGGTTGGGGATGCTTCATTAGACAGAGCGAGGTAATCAACCGCATCTATAGCCAAAATCCAGTTCTCAAAGTAAAGAAAAGAAGCCTGGATTTCCTTTAGCCACTGCAACCAGAGCTGTACCGGCACGAACACCAATACAGCTACCGCTGTTGCAATCAATACAGTGAAAGACGCAGGTAAAAGACGTCTGATTCTTCTGACCCAAAAACTAGAGATCTTAAATGTCTTGTTATCAACGGCCTTAAGCAAATGAGTAGTAATTAGAAAACCAGAGATTACAAAGAAAACATCAACTCCGACAAAGCCACCAGGTAAGAGACCTGGCCAAAGGTGGAACATGACAACCGTGGTTATGGCTAAAGCTCTAAGGGCTTGGATGTCAGACCTGAGCACTTTGTGCTCAACTGAAGTATTGCCTGACATATTGCCCCTTGAAATCGGCCCTCACCAATCGTATCGCCTGAACCTTAAGGTGCCTTTGAATGAAGAAACCCCCTTCTTTGTGGAGGGGGTTTCTAAATCAAAAACTATTTACTTGACTCCAAGCAAATCAATCACAAAGACAAGAGTTCTACCTGATAGACGATGTCCAGCTCCCGCTGGTCCGTAAGCCAACTCAGGAGGACAGATCAGCATCCTTCTGCCGCCAACCTTCATACCTGGAATACCCTCTTGCCAACCCTTGATTAGACGGTTGAGAGGGAATTCGATTGATTCACCTCTACCCCATGAAGAATCGAATTCTTCACCACTCTCGTAGTCGACACCTAGGTAGTGAACATTCACAACAGAGTTAGCAGGAGCTTCTGCTCCATCGCCAACAACGATGTCTTTAGTGGTCAGCACTCTAGGTGCTGGCTCTAGCATTGGTTCAATTTCAGGGCGGTCTAAATTAGTCATGAAAAGAGCATACAGGCGGAATGCTGACAAGGTTCTGTTCTTAAGTTAGCTTTAAGCTCGCCGAACTTACGGAGCTTCGTTGTAATTTTTGATGAACTAGTACTCAAGTTTGCTTCTTAGGAATCGGATTGCCAAAGTGGAGAACAGCGCTGTTATAACCACAATGCCCAAAGTTATTTCTTTGACTGCTGCCAAGCTTGAGCTTGTGACAACAGTGGTAGCGATAATCATTGAGAACTCTCCCCTTGAAGATAGGAAAGCTCCAATTCTTCTCCAGCTCATCTTGTCCGACATGTCTCGGCCAACCCACCAGCCGACTCCCATTTTGCCTGCAATTCCAAGGATAGAGAAAGCGATAGCTGCTGGCAACACATTGACTACATCAACAACAGAAATGCTCAAACCAAAGAACAAGAAGAAGATCGCAGAAAATATCTCTCTAAGTGGAGCAAACCTGCTTCTCAACGACTCTGCTACTTCTCCAGTTAGAAGCATTCCGATTAGGAATGCTGCAATGGCTCCTGAGAATCCTGCCAGGGTGGCTGCTCCTGCAGCGGCCATGGTTGCACCAAATACAAGTAGTAACAAAACTCCAGGCCCTCTTTTAGCAAGAGACTTCAAGCCTGGTATCTCTCGACCAATGGCAATAACAAAGATGCTAGAAATTACTGCGAGGGCTACAGAAACTGAAACTAAACCAGCCCAGAGACTAAGTCCTAGGGTAACCGCAGCAAGAATCGGGAGATATGGTGCCATCAAGATGTCTTGAAATACTAAAACACTCGTTACTCGTTTGGCTACGTTAGATTTACCCCAACCAGTTTCACGGATCAGCTGACTTGCAATACCTGAAGATGAGATAAACATGATTCCAGCGAAGGCTAAAGCTCCTACAGGTCCGTATCCAAGAGCTAGTGCTAGAAGAGCTGCCGGTACTGCATTCAGAAGTATGTCCATGAG
>JBIILH010000022.1:0-11666 GCA_044232765.1 Rhodoluna sp.
CACCAACACCAACTAGTTTGACAGGAATATTCAACTGATCTTGGATGGCATAAACAATTCCACCCTTAGCACTACCGTCTAACTTAGTTAGAGCAATACCGGTAACAGCGGCTACTTCTGTGAAGGCTTTAGCCTGGGTCATAGCATTCTGACCAGTTGTTGAATCTAGAACGAGAAGTACCTCACTGATAGGCAACTGCTTTTCAATGACTCTTCTTATCTTGCCTAGCTCATCCATTAGGCCCTGCTTGTTCTGCAGTCGTCCTGCTGTGTCAATAATCAGAACATCACTGCCATTAGCAATAGCTCTTTCAACAGCCTCATAAGCAACAGCAGCAGGATCTTGTCCTTCAACAGTTGGCGTCACAATTTCTGAATTACTTCTAGTAGCCCAAGTCTCCAACTGTTCAACAGCAGCAGCTCTGAATGTATCTGCTGCACCTAGAGTGACCTTTGCTCCACCTTCAACCAAGTAGTTTGAGAGCTTTCCAATAGTTGTGGTCTTACCTGCGCCATTTACTCCAACAACCAAGATCACATAAGGCTGAGCACCTGAATCAAGATTCAGTGCAGCATCATCTCTTGTCATCTTCTCTGTTAGTAACTCAGTAAGAACTGTCTTTAGTTCTGCTTCAGTTTTAGAACCGTTCTTCTTAGCTCTTACCTTCACAGCAGCAACAATCTCTTCAGCAGCCTCTACTCCAAAGTCAGCTTGAATCAAAACATCTTCAAGATCATCTAAGTTCTCAACATCAAACTTGATTCTTGAAAATACAGCCTTGAAGCCTTTAGTTAGGTTCCTCTTAGGAAGTTCAACCTTCACTAGTTCAGTAGGTTCAGGTACAACAACTTCTTCAACGATTGCTGGTTCTGCAAGAACTTCGACTTCAGCAATTACTTCAGGCTCTTGGACAATTACTTCTTCAACAGCTGGTGTGGCTGCTTTGTCCTTTTTACGCCAGAACATTAAGCCCGCCAAGGTTAGTCTTCGCTAACTTCTAGACGCTGGCTAACAACCGCGCTGATACCGTCTTGACGCATAGAAACACCGTATAGAGCGTCAGCAATTTCCATTGTTCTCTTCTGGTGAGTAATGATCACAAGCTGAGATGACTTCTTTAGGTCTAGGAAGATATCCAATAGACGACCTAGGTTGGCATCATCCAGCGCAGCCTCAACCTCATCAAGAACATAGAACGGTGAAGGGCGTGCCTTGAAGATAGCAATTAGAAGGGCAAGGGCTGCAAGTGAACGCTCACCACCAGAGAGCAAGCTCAATCTTTCAATACGCTTACCTGCAGGCTTGACATTAACTTCAAGACCTGTGGTGAGCATGTTGTCGTGATCGGTTAGGTAGATAGAACCGGTACCACCAGGGAATAGCACTGGGAATACTTGTTCGAAAGCTTTCTTAGTGTCCTCGAATGCTTCTTCGAAGATGGACTGCATCTTGCTATCTAGTTCCTTGATGATATCCAGCAAGTCTGCTCTTGTCTGAGTAAGGTCAGTTAGCTGCTCGGTTAGGAACTTGTGTCTTTGCTCAAGAGCAGCAAACTCTTCAAGAGCTAGTGGGTTTACTCGACCTAGACGCTCAAGTAATCTCTCTGCTTCATGCAATCTCTTCTGCTGTTCAGCTTTAACGAAAGGCTTCGGATTCTCTGGGTTTTCAGGATCTGGAATCAACTGGTCTGGTCCATACTCAGTAACTAAAACTTGTTGATCTAGAGCTAAATCTTCATTTGCCTTAGAGACAAGGTTTGCTAGGTTCAGTCTCTTCTCGTGGTTAGAAAGCTCAATGTCGTGAACGGTTTGAGTAAGAGCAGACAACCTGTTCTGAACAGTTGAAGTTTCACCACGAAGACGAACTAGTTCTTCATTCTGGTTTCTTCTCTTGCTCTCAAGATCATGAAGTGCAAGCTTGGCAATCTGTGCTGATCTCTCAATAGCAGTGATAACAACTGGCAGAAGTTCAAGAACACTCTGAGCACTTGCAAGCTGTCTTGCTTGTAGTTGAGCTGCAGCCTTAGATCTTTCAATTGCATCTAGAGCATCTCCGATTTGAGCACGAAGAGATGCTGCTCTATCTGTTTCAACTCTTAGACGATCAGTAGCTGAACCTAGTTCCACTCGAACATCTAGTTCAGCCTGTCTAGCGTTATCTAGAGCAAGAGCAAGGTCTACACGAGCTGAAGTATCCAGGTTAGGACGCTCACGCTTAGAGAACTCAAGGTGGCTAGCTTGAGCTAGTTCAACAGCAGACTTAGCAACTGCAATACCTTCACGAGCGGTTGCAGCAACTCTTTCTAGACGAGCCCGTTCACCATCGAGAGCTTCAACCTGAACCCTTAGACGCCCTAGCTTTTCAGCATGGGATGCTAATTCAGCATCGTTCTTCTTAAGTTCAGCTAGTGCTCTAGCAGTTTGCTCTTTAGCAGTAGTTTCTTGGGAGCGCGCAGTGTTTAGATCTGCTCGTAGTTTTTCAATGCTTGCATTTACTTCTGAAAGCTTTGCTTCAGCACTGTCTCTTTCAGCTACTAATTCAACCTTTGAAGGTTGCTGACCTGAACCACCTCTAATTACAGACTCTGTTAGAACATCACCCTGCTTAGTAATAACAACAAGCTTTGAAACGTTTGGCTGAGCTGAGTAAAGGTTACGTGCAGCCTGGATGTCATCAACGATTACAACATTGACTAGGTTGGCAAGAATTCCTGTCGGAGCGTCAACAACATCGACTGCGTTTCTAGCACCAGAGATTTGAGGAAGGTTGGTCGGCTTTACTTTGCTTTCAGCATCAGCAACTACAAGTTCTACTCGTCCACCGTTGTTGCTCTTTAGGTACTCAATAGCATCAAGAGCATCTGATCTGTTGTCGGCAACGATTGCATCAGCAAGTGTGCCAAGTGCTGCTGAGATAGCTGCTTCGTAGCCAGCATCAATTCTCATATGTGAGGCAACAAGACCTCTAATACCCTTTAGACCTGCTGCACTAAGTTCAGTAGTGCCATCTTTTTGCTCAAGAGTTAGATTCAGGGCACTTCGCTTAGCAAGAAGTGAATCTCTCTCACGCTCTGCGGTGTGCAGTTCATCTCTTAGAGATTCAATCTTTGTTCCTAGAGCAGTAACATCATTCTGAGCATTTTCATAAGCCTGCTCAAATGAACTGTCCTTAGGAGATGCAAAGTTCAACTCTGATTCCATAGCCTCATAGCTTGATACTGCAGCTTGGTGTCTTGAGTTAGCTTCCGCTAGAGCATCCTCGTGACGAGAAAGTTCTTCTTCTGAAGAAACAAGCTTTGCTCTAGTGAGGTTTGCTTCACTTTCTAGTCTTGCTAGTTCAACATCGAAGGCAGCAATCTCAGCACTGCGCGCAGCTGCTTGGTTATCAAAGGTTTCTAGGATCGCTCTGGCTTCATCTCTGTGAAGTTCAGCATCTCTAAGAGCACCGCGAAGAGTTTCAACAGCAACAGTTAGTTCAACAACGCTTGAGTCAGCTGACTTAGCATCTGCTTCAATGGCTGCTGGATCTACCTGAGATGCAGACAAAGTGTTTTGTGAAGTGAGAAGAGCAACCCTCTGGTTAGCGATAGCTAACATAGTGCGGAACTTCTCAGTAACAGTGTCAAAAGAGAAGGCTAGAGATCTAGCAACTTCAACATCACCAGACATCTGCTGGTTCTCAAGTTCAGTAAGTCTTGAATTGTTTTCATCTAGCTGTTGCTGCAGAATGTTGCGTTCGGCTTTTCTGTCTGCTTCAGACTGAGATGTTTCATCCAAACCATTTAGCAAACCAACTACTTCAGCAGCCATAAGTCTTGCTTTAGCATCACGAACTACAGATGCAATCCCTTGAGCTTGACGAGCTGTTTCTGCTTGCTGACTTAAAGGCTTGAGTTGTCTTCTAACTTCTCCAGCTAAATCGCTAAGGCGAGTTAGGTTTGCCTGCATCGCTTCAAGCTTGCGCTCAGTCTTTTCTTTTCTTCTGCGGTGCTTCAAGATACCGGCAGCTTCTTCAATGAAGCCACGACGCTCTTCAGGTGTTGCTCTTAGAACACCATCAAGCATTCCTTGACCAACGATGACGTGCATCTCTCGTCCAAGACCTGTGTCGCTTAGAAGTTCTTGAACATCAAGTAGTCGACAAGGTTCGCCGTTAATCGCATACTCAGATCCACCATTTCTAAACAGCGTTCTAGAGATTGTGACTTCGGTGTAATCAATTGGTAGAGCACCATCGGTGTTATCAATTGTTAGAGAAACTTCTGCTCTACCTAGAGGACCCTTAGTTGCGGTACCAGCGAAGATAACATCTTCCATCTTTCCACCGCGGAGAGTCTTAGCTCCCTGCTCACCCATAACCCATGCAAGAGCGTCAACAACGTTAGATTTACCTGAACCGTTAGGTCCGACGACCGCGGTTACACCTTTTTCAAGGATGAAAGTCGTTGGATTCGCGAACGACTTAAAGCCCTTGAGTGTCAGGCTTTTCAGATGCAAAACGGTTCGCTTTCGTTGGAGGACGTAAGGGCTAAAGCCCAAACTTAGGGGTCTTTATAAAAATTACCTTATCTGAGGGCCTCACTTGGCCGTAAAGCCATATTTGACCCTGGTTAGGTCTATTTATCGCCTAAGTCTTTGACATGTAGGGCAGAAATGGGACCCTCGGTTCATCCAGTTCTCCCGCTTGATGGCTCTGCCACATCTCTTACAAGGAAGCCCAGTTAGCCCATAGGCATTGAGGCTAATGCTGAAATAGCCTGATTCCCCATTGATGTTCTTGTATTGTTCATCAAAGCTGGTTCCCCCAGCCTCACAGGCATTAGCCAGGACAACCCTGACATGCTCGAGAAGCTCTTTGGCCTTTGGCTTAGATAGAGATGCTGCTGGCTGGTCATAGTGGATCTTGGCTAGCCATAGCGATTCATCAGCATAGATGTTACCAATGCCACTTAGAACACCCTGATCAAGAAGAACCCTCTTGATACCCGAGTTCTTCTTCTTGAACTTCTTCAAGATCTCATCAACGCTGAATGAAGGGTCTAGTGGATCTCTAGAAATATGGGCAACCTGGTTA
Organism: Rhodoluna sp.; assembly: GCA_044232765.1. Taxonomy (GTDB): domain Bacteria; phylum Actinomycetota; class Actinomycetes; order Actinomycetales; family Microbacteriaceae; genus Rhodoluna. The sequence continues at coordinate 5,075 of JBIILH010000022.1, forward strand.
GGAATCATGTTGAACCAGGTTTGATCAGAATGGTCTTCCCCACTAAAGCCCCCTGTCATTCCATCTTCAGTTGGCTGCATCACATCAATAGCTAAAGAACCAAAGATTCTCTGGTCAACAAATCTAAGTTCATACTTTTGACCATCAGAGGACTTTAGGTAAATAGTCACTCGAGTAAGTGGATCTGCTTTGAACCCTGGTGTTCTTAGAAGCATCTGCCCACTCATACCTAGATGACCAATGAGTGCAAGCTGAGGTTCATTCTTCTTTTGATTTAGTGGAAGCCATAGAAACTTCCCTCTTCTAACTGCAGCTTGAATTGTTCTGCCAGTAAGGGTTTCAACAAAGTCTCCGGAAGATGCAGGATGTCTTTTCAAACTTCTAGCATCATGAATTTGTACTTTAGTGACTTTGGCTCCGGCAACAACTTCAGCTAAGCCTGCTCTAACAGTTTCAACCTCAGGTAATTCAGGCACGACTAACCTCTAAGAGTTTTTAGTGCTGCAATAGCAGCCTGAGCTTCAGCAGCTTTTCTTGTGCGACCAGACCCAGAGGCAACAGAACTACCATCAACGATTACTGCTGCAAAGAAAGTTCTGTCGTGATCAGGGCCTTCGTGAGTGACTTCAAAGCTTGCATCTGACTTACCAAGAGATTTAAGTAGTTCGCTAAGAACAGTTCTAGGTTCAGAGGTTTCTAGTAGTTCATCTTCAGAGCTAAGTAGCGGAAGAACTAGTGAATCAATGATTGCTTTAGCAGGCTCTAGTCCTCCGGAAAGATATGCTGCACCGATAATTGCTTCAAAAGTATCAGCAAGAATATTTGTTTTAGTTTGACCACCGGTTGAGATCTCGCCTTTGCCAAGACGAACAAACTCTCCTAAACCGATTTCATTTGCTGCTTTAGCTAAAGTCTTTGCTGAAACAGTTGCACTTCTCAATCTTGAAAGTGGACCTTCATCAAGATCTGGGTTCTCTGAATAGACATGCCCAGTTACGACAAAACCCAACACTGAATCGCCTAAAAACTCTAGGCGTTCGTTGTTGGGTATTTTGCCGTTCTCGTAAGCGTAAGAACTGTGAGTTAGTGCTAACTCCAGTAGCTCCGCTTCAATGCTTATGCCAAGTCTTTGAATGAGCGTGGCGTAGTTCAAGGTGTGAACCGAAGTTTAGGCGTCTGCTACCTTGCGGCCCTTGTACTCGTAGAACTGAACAACGCCATTAGCGTCTTCTACGGCACGAGCACGGTGAGGCAAGCTGTAAACGGTCTTACCGTTTTCAACTGTCTTAACCAACTGAGTGTTAGTTGCAATCCATGCTGAACGACGGTGACGAGTGTTTGATCTCGATAGGCGTCTCTTTGGTACTGGCATCAGTCTTCACTTTCTTGAGCAAGTTTCTTGAGTTCATTCCACCGCGAATCAATCGGGGCTTCGTGAGCGTGATCTGGGTTTTCATTCAACCTAACACCACACTCTGAACACAGACCAAGACAGTCAGCACTACATATTGGGGTGAACGGAAGATTGAGAACTACCGAATCAATGATTATTGGTTCCAAGTCGATTTGTTCGGCTTGAATGACCAAGTCATCTTCTACCTGTAAAGAATAGGCGAAAAGTTCCTGAATATCTACCTGAACAGGCACAGTCATAGGCTCAAGGCATCTAGAACACTCGGCTGAAGCAACTGTTTTGAGCCCGCCAGAGACATAAATGCCCTCATGAACGCTCTCTAAACGCAGTTTTAGGTCGATATTTTGACCCTCTGGGACATGGGCTAGGCCTTCGCCTAGCTTGGCTCCTAGGGCAACGCTGGTCTCCAGTTCACGCATGTGACCTGGCTTATGCATTAGATCATGCACAGGAAGAAGGAATGTGGTCATTATTTAGTTAAAGCCTTTACTACCTCTGTAGGAACGTATTTACTGATGTCTCCCCCTAGATCAAAGACCTGCTTGACCAGAGAAGAAGAAACAAAGCCATGGGTTGGATCTGCTGGGATAAAGATAGTCTCAATGCCGCTTAGGTCTCTATTGACCTTAGCCATAGGCAATTCATAGTCCAAATCAACATTGGTTCTAACACCCTTGACTAGAGCATCCGCTCCAAGGCTCTTGCAGTAATCAACCAATAGACCACTGTCTAGAGAACTAACCACAAAGTGTCCTGGCTTGTTCTTGAGAATCTCAGTAATAAGTTCAACTCTTTGCTCAGTTGTCAGACGTGGGTTCTTAGCTGGATTATGAACCACAACTATGCGAACTGTTTCAAACATCTTGGCAGCACGGGTAGCAATATCGAGGTGACCGTAGGTGAAGGGGTCAAAGGAACCTGGATAAACGGCAATGGCCATGAGATTAGGTTAGCCGACTATGACTTAGTTAGAAAGTCTTGTCTTTGCTTATCTAGCTGCTCCAGGCATTGAGCCAATAAAAGGTGCTTTTCTAGGGTTGGATCTACTTCAAAAAGCGAGATGACTTCTTCTCTTGCTTCTTGAATCATCTTGCTATCAGCTAATACCCGAAGGAGTTTGAGGCTTGATCTGCCACCCGATTGGTTAGCTCCTAGGACATCTCCCTCTCTTCGCAGCTCAAGGTCAATCTCACTTAGTTTGAAGCCATCGATGGTTGCTGCTACTGCTTGCACTCTTTCAAGAGCTAGTGAATCTTGCTCAGCACTTGTCAACATCAAACAAAGACCCGGTAATCCACCTCTACCAACACGACCTCTTAGCTGATGAAGTTGTGAAACTCCGAATCGATCAGCATCAAGGATGACCATGGTGGTGGCATTAGGAACATCAACACCAACTTCAATCACAGTTGTTGAAACAAGAACATCAATCTCTTTCTTGGAGAAAGCGGTCATGATTTCGTTCTTCTCTTCTGAAGATTGTCTACCGTGAAGAACAGAGATCTTTAAGCCTTGCAGAGCTGGGTTTTTCTTCAGTGCTTCTGCAACGCTGATAGCTGCTGCCAATGGTCTCTTAGGTTTAGGGGTCTTACCTTCTTCAAGGAACTCTTCCTCTTCTTGAGCGGCTCCACCGCTAGCAATAAGTTCTTCACCTTCATCGGTTTCATCGATGCGTGGACAAACTACGAAGGCTTGTCTGCCATTAGATACTTCTTCGGCAACTCTTTGCCAGACTCTTGCAACCAGTGCTGGCTGGTCATCTGTGATTACGTGTGAAGTGATTGCTTGTCTGCCTGCCGGAAGTTCAGTAAGGATTGAAACATCAAGATCACCAAACACTGTCACAGCCAAAGTTCTTGGGATAGGTGTTGCAGTCATGGTCAAAACGTGCGGAGGTAATTTACCTTTGAGCCTCAATGCCTCTCGTTGATCAACACCAAAGCGATGTTGTTCATCAATAACAATCAGACCTAAATCAAAGAACTCAACCTTGCTTGCAAACAAAGCATGAGTTCCAATAACAATCTTTGCTTTGCCTGAAACCATATTCAGAAGAGCTGTCTTCTTATCGGCTGCATTTAGTTGACCGGTTAGCAAAGTAAGTCCAAGCTCTTTAGCTAACTTCGGTCCTAGAGTTCGCTCAATTGATTTGAAATGTTGGGCCGCTAGAACTTCAGTTGGAGCAAGAAGAGCAGACTGACCTTGGCTATCGGCAACTGTGAGCATTGCTCTAACAGCAACAAGTGTTTTACCAGAACCAACTTCACCCTGAAGCAATCTGTTCATTGGATGTGATTGAGAAAGATCTTCTGCAATGTCTTGCCCGATAGAGATCTGACCATTAGTCAAAGTAAATGGTAGAGCTTCATCGAACTGAGAAAGGTACCCCTTCTCAACTGATACACGGCTAGTGCTCGTTTGGTGTTTGTTTTCAATTCTTCTTTTCACAAGAGTTGATTGAAGGATGAATGCTTCGTGATACCTCAATGTGTCTCTGGCTGCCATCCAGTCACCCATGTTTGTTGGCTGATGAATCTTAACGATTGCATTGTGAAGTTCTAGAAGATCATGTTTCTTTCTAAGTTCCTCTGGAACTTCATCTTCAATAGTTGGAATTACATCTAGAACTACTCGCATAGCTCTTTGAATCATCCAGGTGGAACAAGTTGAAGAAGCTGGGTAGATAGGAATTGGTAGTTCAGCCCAAGCCTTTGCTACCTCATCTTCAATCTCATCTCCGAAGAGCTCATAGTCAGGGTGAGCTAACTGAAGTTTGTTCTGATAGCTGCCGATTTTTCCAGCCCATAGACCTCTTACCCCTGGTCTTAGCTTCTGAGCTCGCCAAGCTTGATTGAAGAATGTTGCCGTCACAAAGCCATGACCATCAGTTAGTTTGACCTCAAGAATGACTCCGGATTTACCCTTCATCCGTCTTTCATAAACCTCGACTACATCCGCTACCAGGGTCACAGTCTCACCAACTGGTATTTCACTGATTGGGGTTAGTTCTCCCCTTGAGGAGTACCTGCGCGGGTAATGCTGCAGTAAATCAGCTGCTGTCTTGATTCCTAGGTTCTTAGCCAACGCCTTGGCAGTCTTATCGCCTATTAGTCGATCTAGCGGCGTTAGCGGTAACAACATGAGTCAATCTTCGCCGAAGCCTAGGACAAGTTAGGCTAGGGACACTATGACCAGAATCATTGGCGGAATCGCCGGCTCAAGAACATTAGCCTCCCCAGCAAAAGTAACCAGACCAACATCTGACCGCATTCGCGAGAGCATCTTCAATCGCCTAGAGGCCCTAGACCTAATCGATGGTGCTGACGTCTTAGACTTATACGCAGGAACCGGTGCCCTTGGTTTTGAAGCAGCTAGCCGTGGAGCAAGATCACTCCTGCTTGTTGAAAACAACAAGCAGGCTCTAGGTGGCATTATTACCAATCAGAGAATGATCAAAGCAGCTCTTCAAAAAGAAGAGCTGGACTGCGATATCAGAGCCGAAGGCAAGTCAGTGTCTTCTTACCTAGCCACCTTCTCAAGCAAATTTGATTTGATTTTCATCGACCCTCCGTATGAGGTTTCTAATACAGAAATCAATGAAAACCTCACAGCACTCCTTCCTCACCTCAAAGAAGATGCAGTAATAATCTTGGAGAGGTCTTCAAGAACTCCAATTCCTGAATTACCTGAAGAACTTAAAGTCACGGAAGAAAAGTCCTACGGAGACACTGTTGTCTATTGGCTAGAAAGCAAGTAACAAAATGATTGAACCTGCAAAGACGCAGTGGGGAAAGATTCAAGGAATTGCTCTAGCAAGAGCATTCAGCCTTCTAGGTAGCGGACTTACTATTTTCACTCTGGTATTCAGAGAAAAAGAAGCTGGTCCAGCTGCAGTTGCCATTCTGCTAATCGTAGGAACTTTGCCAGTCATTATCTTTTCTCCATGGGCAGGTACGATTGCTGACCGGTTTAGCACTCGACAGGTAATTCCAATAGTTGCTGTGGTTGGCGGAACCGCTATCTTCCTACTGAGCCAAGACATCGAACACTGGATGACGCTGGCTCTGTTGTTTATAGCTAATACATGTGCATCGATATCAGGTCCAACCTGGGCAAAGCTAACTCCCCTACTTGCAACTAGGGAAGACATCTCTCGGGCTATGGGAACTATTCAAAGTTACTTTTCTCTTGCAGGTTTAGCCGGCCCGTTCCTGGCAGGTTTTCTTGTTAAAGCAACCGGCTACTTTTGGACATTCGTAATTGATGCAACCTTCACCGCTCTAATGGCTTTCGTGCCATTCATCATGAAGGTCAATCATGAGCCCGAAGAACTGGCAGAAGGCGAAAAGTCTCAAACTACTGAAGGCTTTAAGTTCCTGATGAAAAGCCCCCTACTTAGATCCCTTGTGATCTTGGTGTTCGGGCTTGTCTTCTGCGTGAGCGTTATAAACGTTGGAGATATTTTCTTGATTACAGGAATTATGGGTGCGGACTCCTTCATCTATGGAGTGGTTGGCACGCTGTTCGCACTTGGATTGCTGTTGTCAAACATTTTGATTGGCCGAACCAAAGTCTCTCTAACCACTGAGCTAAAGGTGCTGGGAGTTGGAATGGGAATACTTTCTGTTTCTGGAGCTTTTGTTGGAATATCTCCTAACTACTGGGTCGTCATGATCATTTGGTTTATTGCTGGTGCCGCGAATGCAACTATCAATAGCTACGGTGTTGGAATGATGATCAAGGAAACCCCTCATGAGCTTCAGGGAAGAGTCTTTGCTGCCTTCGGAGCTGTTGTATCGATTGCCAGCATTGGTTCTATGGGTATCGCTGGCCTTGCCATTGAATTCTTTGGAGTGAGAGAAGTATTTGTAGTCTCTGGACTATCTGCTCTAGTCGCGTTCTTGCTACTGTTCCCTACTGTTTATAAGGAACAGACAAAGATCATTAAAGCTAGTTCAGCTTCCTAACAGTCTCACCAATGTATAGCTGCTGTGGGCGGCCAATCTTGGTAGATGCATCGTGGTTCATTTCACGCCAGTGAGCAATCCAACCAGGTAGACGTCCCATAGCAAACAGTGTTGTGAACATACGGGTTGGGAATCCCATTGCCTTGTAGATAACACCGGTGTAGAAGTCAACGTTTGGATAAAGCTTTCTTGAGATGAAGTATTCATCAGC
>JBIILH010000130.1:0-3926 GCA_044232765.1 Rhodoluna sp.
GTTGTTGATAGAGACACTGGGGCACAAAAAGTAATCGAGGATGCAGGCTATAAATACTTCACAGCCGTCACCCTCGATGACTTACAACTTCGCTAATTATTTTTTGATTAGCTGACCAACTCCATTTAGAGTTTCGTACTTAATCCAGTCAACTTTTAGTTGTGCTTTTTCAATAGATTCATCCAGTGCTCCACCATCGAAGTTACCTCCAGTAGCCAGGTTCAAGATCAAGTAGAACTCAGCGTTGAACACCCAGTCTTTAGGAGCAATAGTGCTCTTTCTGTGTGAGCCAGTCAGTCTTCCATCAACGTAGAACTTGATTGAGTTTGGTAGCCAGTCAACACGGTAAGTATGGAAACCAGCACTTAGTGGAGTGTTACCCGCCGAGTAATAGGTGCTTAGTGCACTGCCACCTGAGTAGCCCGGTCCGTGCAAGCTAGAAACAGATGTGAAAGGATCTGATCCTCTGGTCTCAACAATGTCGATCTCTCCACATGATGGCCAACCATCACAAGATGGGCGAGGAACACCCAACATCCAGAACGCTGGCCACATGCCAACGCCTTCTGTTGTCTGAATACGAGCAGAAATGGTTCCGTACTTGAATCCAAGTTTTCCTCGGGTGACAATCTTGGCACTTGAGTAGAGGCAGTCTAGGTATAGGAAGCAGCGGTACTGGTCAGCTGGCTTGTTTTCATCCAGCTTGATAGCTGTGATAACTAAATGGCCCTTGCCGTTAGTTGAGATGTTGTCTCGCTTATTGGTGTAATACTGCTTCTCGTTGTTACCCCAGCCATAGCCATCGCCAATGTCGTAACTCCAGAACTTACTGTTCACAGGAGTTCTGGATTTCTCGCTAAACCATTGAGCCCACAGGAGCTTCTCTTTAGGCTTAGTCACAGTTGGGGCAGTGGCCTGGGCACTGACTGATCCAAGGGATAGGGACAAAACTGCAATCGATGCAGCTATAAATCTGGTGCGAGTACTTTTCTTCACGGCTTACCTCTTCTGCTCCTATGAAAGACGTCTTGGCTGGGAAACAGCACCAAGAATGATTACTTTTTGGTAACAAATGGCCTGATTACGCCTTCTCAGATTGCTGAGAAACCGCTTTCACGCTTAACTTAGTATTACTGTGAAACCGCTTTCGCAGTTTACTACAAACCTTATTATCGAGGGCGTAGGCCTCCCCAGATAGTTATCGCACAATAACTAGACGGGGAGGCACCCACTCAGTAGGAGAATGACATGTCTAAGAAGTTTGTTTCGATCAAAGCCGCAGCTCTTTTGGCTACCGCGACCCTAACTATGGGTGTTTTAGGTTTTGTTTCACCAGCTTCAGCTGTTGTGGACTGTACAAAGGCGACAGTCTCAGGTAACGGCTGTATCGTTTTGACCGTCAACACATTTGGTGACGTCATCCAGCCAGCACTAGTTGCTGAATACAGAAAGCTTCGCCCAGACGTGAAGCTAGCTATCAAGAAGTCAGACCTAGATGCCCTAAACGGTACTGGTCTATTCACCCAGTGTGCTGCTGGTGGAGCGGGTAACCCAGACATTGCTGCCGTTGAGATCTCATACTCCGGTTTCTGGCGTTCATACCCACAGTGTTTCGTTGATCTTCGTAACTTAAGAAACAATGCTGGAAAGAACGCAACTGACATCAAGAAGGACTACCTTCCTTGGCGTTGGGAGCACGGCGTTGGCTACAACGACAGTGTTATTGGTATTCCGACTGACGTTGGAGGCTTGGAAGCGGCATACCGATGGGATCTTTTCAAGCTTGCTGGACTTCCTTACACAAGAGCATCTGTAAGTAGTGCTTGGAGCACCTGGCCGAAATTCATTGCATTCGGTAAGAAGTACGTAGCGGCAACAAAGACTTCAAAGTTTAAGGCCGGTCTTGCTGCGCTTACTAAAACTGGGACAAGTGAAAATAAGAAGTTTTATGCCACCCAGAAACCTGTCGGCTTCATGGACAACATCGGAACTGTCTACCCTGCGGTTATGAACCAGGGAACTGAGAAGTACTACAGAAACAACGGAACAGACCAGGGTCAACTAATCTTCAAGACCAACAAGCAGGTCAAACTAGCATTCGACACAACTGTTTCAGCAAACACAGCAAACATCGGTACTCGCATTGGCCAGTTCTCGTCTGACTGGAACGTCGGTATGACTAAAGGAACTTTCGCAGCAATGCTTGCTCCAGCCTGGATGACAAGCTACATCAAGGGACAGTCACCAACTACCAAGGGTAAGTGGGACATTGCAAGCGCTCCTGGTGGCGGTGGAAACATGGGTGGAAGCCAGTTAACAATTCCTAAGGGTGCAAAGAACCAGCAGGAAGCTTGGAACTTCATCTCTTGGTATCTAGCACCTGCTCAGCAGTTGAAGGTCTTTGAAATGTATGGACTATTCCCGTCAACCCCGTCTCTGTACACAAACAAGGCGATCACTGCTGGCAAGGACCCATTCTTCAACAACGCTCCTGTTGGACAAATTTATGCAACAGGTGTGAAGAAGTTGAAGCCGATCTTCGAAGGTAAGCTTCAGCGCTGCATCGACATGGCGATGGGATCTGCTATCTCACTTGTTGCAAATGGAAAAGAAAAAGTTCCATCCAAGGCATTCGCAACTGGTATTGCCGCAGCTGGTAAGTGTAAATAGTTTCTAACGAGAGATAAGAATGTCACAGACAACTGTGGGTAAAGCTCGTGCGAGCAAACCACCTTCACCGTGGAAGCCAGCCAAGCCACAAAGAAAAGTGAACAACCCAAACGCTGTTCCTTCTCTGAATGGCGGCTGGGGCTACCTGTTTACTGCACCGTTCTTTGTGATGTTCCTTATCTTTGGTTTGCTTCCTATTGCCTACTCTGTCTACATTGCGTTCTTCAACTGGGATGCTTTGGGCACACAGGAATTCATTGGTTTTGCTAACTTCGACGAACTGTTTATTGACACTAGATTCTGGAACGCACTTCTAAACACTCTGGACATCTGGTTGCTATCAACTATTCCGATGTTGATTTTCTCAATCGGCCTTGCTGCTATCTTGCACAACCCAGCGCTTAGAGGATCTACATTCTTTAGAACCATCCTTCTAGTTCCAAACATCACTTCAGTACTAGCTATTGCAATTGTGTTTGGTCAGCTATTTGGGCGTGACTTTGGAATGGTCAACATCATTGTTGGAGCTTTTGGTTTTGAACACATTGACTTTGTTCAAGGAACAACTTCTTCACACGTAGCAATTGCTTCGATGATTGTTTGGAGATGGACTGGTTACAACGCTCTAATCTTCTTAGCGGCGATGCTTGCAATTCCAAATGAACTATACGAATCAGCGTCACTTGATGGAGCTGGAAAGTTCAAGCAGTTCATCTACGTCACACTTCCTTCACTTCGTAACACCATTACCTTCGTACTAATCGTTGGAACAATTGGTGGTCTTCAGGTATTCGCTGAGCCATTGATTCTTGGTGGATCATTCAATGGTGGTGACTCAGGTCAGTTCTCAACCTTGACCCTGTTCCTCTTCGAGCAAGCATTCGTTGCTTACAAGTGGGGATATGCAGCTGCTATTGGAATCATGATCACTGTGATTGTTGCCATTGTTTCAATCATCAACTTCTTCATCACACGTAAGTTGTCAGGTGAGAGCAAATGAGTCAGGTAGCAGTGAAAGAGCAGACATCCCCAAGACCAGCTAGAAACAAAAAGCCTCGCTGGCAGAAGATGGGAATCACCGGGTACATTGCACTCGGTATCGTTACCTTCCTTTCTATCTTCCCGTTCTACTGGATGTTCATCGTTGCATCAAACGGAACAGATGAAATTAGCAAGATTCCACCAACACTTGTTCCTGGTCCTCGCTTCTTCACTGTTGTTAGCAATGTGTATGAAGCACTTCCTCAGTTCAACCA
>JBIILH010000095.1:0-3876 GCA_044232765.1 Rhodoluna sp.
GCCATAACTTCATCTTGGGTGAATAAACCAAACTCAGATGTGAAGAAGAGTTCTCTTCTAGCAATGATTAGACCTGCTTCGAGGGCAGCGGTAGCAATGTCCGCTAATGCCAGAGACACTCTAGGCTGCACGCTCATTGGACTAGTAGCAGATAAATCAAAGATGGCAATCTTTGTCAGCTCTGTTCGATACACCTTGCGAAGAAGAGTAACTTGCATGGAACTTGGAATAGTTCCGTCGGATAGAGCTTTACTAAAGAGTTGAACGTACCCTTCACGGTCTAAGAGTTTGTGTTCTTTATCGAATTCTTTTAGAACTTCTGGATTGAGAGAGACAAACTCAGCAAGAGCAGAAGAAGCACCTATTAATTTGCAAAGCCTGAGAGCCGATTCTTCTTTTGAAAGTAGTTTCTTTACAGCCGACTTACTCTCTCGTGAAATCCTGATTAGGAAATCCAATGCTTGATCAGGGTTAGCTGATTTGCTAAGCGAAGCGAGAGCAGATCTACCGCTATCGCCAACTAGAGATACAAGTTCATCAAGTTTGGCTATGGTTCCATCAAGATCGGTAAAACCATACCTGGCAAGTGAAGCTAGCGATCCACTAGATCTTGCTGTGGACATTAGAGAACTTCGAGGTTGGTCTTCAATTCAAACGGAGTTACCTGTGAGCGGTAATCGCTCCACTCCTTGCGCTTGTTTGCAAGAACGTAACTGAATACTTGCTCACCTAGTACTTCAGCAGCTAGCTCTGACTCTTCAAGCAAACGAATTGCGTGATCAAGAGACTGAGGAAGAGACTGAATACCCATTGCACGACGTTCTGAGTCTGATAGGTCCCAAACGTTGTCTTCGGTTTCTGCAGGTAGCTCGTAGTTGTTTTCAATACCCTTTAGACCTGCTGAAAGAAGAAGTGCATAAGAAAGATATGGGTTAGCTGCTGAATCAATTGCACGGTATTCAATACGAGCTGAGTTTCCCTTGTTTGGCTTGTAAAGCGGAACTCTGATTAGAGCGGAACGGTTGTTGTGTCCCCAGCAAACAAATGACGGAGCTTCTCCGCCACCCCAAAGACGCTTATAAGAGTTCACAAACTGGTTTGTAACAGCTGTGATCTCTGGAGCGTGACGCAAGATACCTGCCATGAAACTCTTAGCTGTCTTGGACATGTGATATTCACCAGAAGGGTCATAGAACGCATTGGTGTCACCTTCGAATAGAGACATGTGGGTGTGCATTCCAGAACCAGGGTGCTCAGTGAAAGGCTTTGGCATGAATGTTGCGTAAACACCCTGCTCAATAGCTACTTCCTTGATAACCGTTCTAAAAGTCATGATGTTATCTGCCATGGTCAAAGCATCTGCATAACGCAGATCGATCTCATTCTGACCTGGACCACCTTCATGATGGCTGAACTCAACGGAGATACCTAGTTGCTCAAGCATGTTTACTGCTCTTCTTCTGAAGTCGTTAGCTGTTCCACCTGGCACGTTGTCGAAATAACCAGCCTTATCAACCGGAACAGGGCCTTCAGGACCTATCTGGGAAGACTTTAGGAGGTAGAACTCAATCTCTGGATGGATGTAGAAAGAGAAGCCCATGCTGGCTGCCTTGTCCAGTGCTCTACGCAATACGTTGCGAGGATCAGCAGCTGCGGGAATACCGTCAGGGGTGGTGATATCACAGAACATACGAGCAGTTGGCTCAATTTCGCCACGCCAAGGCAAGATCTGGAAGGTTGAAGGGTCTGGCTGGGCCAACATATCGGCCTCATATGAGCGTGAAAGACCCTCAATTGCTGAGCCGTCGAAGCCGATACCCTCGGCGAAAGCACCCTCAATCTCAGCTGGGGCGATAGCCACAGACTTCAGGGTTCCAGCCACGTCAGTGAACCAAAGCCTGACGAACTTGACGTTTCTTTCCTCGATTGTACGGAGTACAAAATCGCGCTGCTTGTCCATGAAAAAACCTTTCAATTACCTCCTACTAGGCTAGTGGTTATGCCCAATGTTCGCCTAGCCCTAGCTCAAACCAACCCAACGGTCGGAGCCATAGCCAGCAACGTCGCCAATATCTTGGCTGTTGTTGAAGAGGCGGCTAAAAGACAGGCAGATTTAGTTGTTTTTGGGGAAATGACAGTAACTGGCTACCCAATAGAAGATCTAGCAACCAGAGAGTCATTCATCCTGGATGCCGAACTGGCTGTTAGAGAGCTGGCTATTGAACTAAAGAGCAGAAACCTTGGCGATATTGCTGTTGTTATCGGACATCCATCTATGGCTTCAGCTCAGGATCAAACCGGTTGGGCTATTGCCCACAACACAGCTTCAGTAATTCTTGATGGCAAAGTCCTCGGTTCATATAACAAACACCACCTACCTAACTATTCAGTGTTTGATGAACACAGAACTTTCGTTTCAGGTGACAAGCTCCTTACCTTTGAACACAAGGGTTTGAAGTTCTCAACAGTTATTTGTGAAGACATCTGGCAATCTGGTGGTCCAGTTTCACATCTCGGCAAAGCAGACACAGATGTTGCTCTCATACTCAATGGTTCACCTTTTGAAATAGATAAAGATGACACTCGCCTAAAGCTTGTTTCAGAACTAGCAAAGAAACATAACTGTGCTGCTGCTTATGTGAACCTAGTTGGTGGCCAAGATGATCTTGTCTTTGATGGCGACAGCATTGTGGTGGATGGTAAAGCAAGAATGGTTGCCAGACTAAAGCAGTTCAAAACAGATTTAGTTTGCATCGACATTGCAGCTAAGGATGATCTAAAAGTTACTGATGAGCATCACATGACTAAGCCGAATGACAACTGGCAAACCTGGAACGCATTAGTTCTTGGTCTAAGAGACTATGTATCAAAGAATGGTTTCAAATCAGTTGTATTAGGACTAAGCGGTGGAATTGATTCAGCTATTTGTGCAACTATCGCAGCCGATGCCATAGGTGCTGAAAATGTCTTTGGTGTTTCAATGCCAAGCAACTTCTCATCCGACCATTCAAAGGATGATGCTAAGGATCTTGCGACTAGAAGAAACATGAACTACCAGGTTCAACCAATTGCCAACCTTGTTAAAGGATTCGAAGATCAACTTCAGCTCGAAGGACTATCTGTAGAGAACCTTCAAGCACGTGTTCGAGGAGTCATCCTCATGGCTCTAAGCAACAAAGAGGGCCACCTGACTCTAACCACAGGTAACAAGACTGAATTAGCTGTTGGTTACTCAACTATTTACGGTGACACAGTAGGTGGCTACAACCCCCTCAAGGATGTTGAGAAGACTCTGGTCTGGGAGTTAGCAAGATGGCGTAACGCTTATGCTCTTTCTAAAGGTGAAGTAGAACCTATTCCTCAGAACTCAATTGAAAAAGCGCCTTCTGCTGAATTGAGACCAAACCAGGTGGATCAAGATTCACTCCCCCCTTACGATGTGCTGGATGCAATCCTTGATGCCTATGTGAACCGCAGAAAGTCTTCTGACGACATAGTGGGTTATGGTTTTGATCAAGAACTGGTCAATAAGGTCCTCACTCTTGTTGATAAATCAGAGTGGAAGAGAAGACAGTCAGCAATTGGACCAAAGATTACGGGCATGGCATTCGGAAGAGACAGACGTCTGCCAATTACAAATAAGTACAAGGGATAATTCATGCACGATATTTCACCAAAGGTAATTAGAAGTGGAACCCTGCTTGATTTCAAGAAAGCAGGAAGAAAGTTCTCTGCTCTTACCTCTTATGACTCACTAACCAGCGGCATCTTTGATGAAGCAGGTATAGATGTCTTGCTAGTTGGAGACTCAGCAGCAGATAACGTACTTGGCTACGAAACGACTTTGCCAATCACAGTAGATGAAATGATTCCTTT
>JBIILH010000096.1:0-3785 GCA_044232765.1 Rhodoluna sp.
TACGAAGAAAACCCAGAACTAAAGGGCTAATTCACCAAATGTCTAGCACTTCCGATGCCACTGCTCAGAGTAATGCTCTGGGCAGTGGCATCACCATTTCCAATTTAAGTAAAACTTTCAAAATAGGGAAAGAGAAGATTGTTGCCATCGACAATGCATCTCTGCATAGCGATAAGGGTTCATTCCTATCTCTACTGGGACCTTCTGGTTGCGGTAAATCAACCATCCTAAGAATTCTGGCTGGACTTGAAACCCCAACTTCAGGCTTTGCAACAGTTGATGGCAAAGATCCTCAAGATCTTCGTAAGAACCATGAACTAGGTATTGCATTCCAAGATTCAGCTCTCCTTCCTTGGCGAAGTGTTGAATCAAACATCAAATTACCTCTAGAAATCTCCGGTGAGGAACTAGACCCAAAGGTTCTAGAAGACATCATCAAACTTGTTGGCCTTCAAGGCTTTGAGAAAGCTAAGCCTGCTCAGCTCTCCGGTGGTATGCGTCAGCGTGTTTCTATTGCTCGAGCACTTATTGTTCAGCCATCAGTTCTTTTACTAGATGAACCATTCGGTGCTCTGGATGATATGACCAGACAGAGATTGAACTTAGAACTACTTAGAATCTGGACCGAGAAGCCAGCTACCACTCTGATGGTTACTCACGGTATTTCAGAAGCTATCTTCCTAAGCGATCAGGTAGCCGTCATGAGTGCTAGACCTGGACGTATTCAGGAAATAATTGAAGTAGATCTTCCTAGACCTAGAAACATTGAAATGATGAGATCTCCTGAGTTCCATACTCTTGTTGATCAGGCATCTGAGCTTCTATTTGGAGCTCACGGCGAGATAGCTGCAGATGACCAGTAGCCGCCCTAGGTATCTCGGTGGCACCCTAGGGTCTCTTGCAATCATTGCTGTTTGGTGGATCTCGGCTGTTACCTTGTTCTCCAGAACAAACTCTGACGGTAAAGCTGTTACTGGAGCAATCCCAACTCCTATTGAAGTAATCCAGCAGTTTGGTGTTGATGGTTTTGAGTTCTACTTCAAGAATGCATCTATCACTCTTGCTGAAGCCGCTATCGGTTTTGTTCTAGGGAACCTTGGAGCTATTGCTCTAGCAGCTGTTGCTCTTGCACTTCCTAAGCTTGAAAACCTTGCTACCCAGATAGCAGTTATCACCTATTGCATTCCTATTGTTGCTATCGGTCCAATCATTCGATTGGTATTAGGTGCTCCAGGTCAAGGAGAGCCTGCTGGTGCAGCTATTTCTCTTGCTGCACTCAGTGTGTTCTTCACCACCATGATTGGTGTTTTGACAGGTGTGAAGTCAACCGATCAGGCAAGTCTTGATGTTGTGAGAGTTTACGGTGGTTCTTCTTGGCACAGACTAATCAAGGTTCAACTGCTGTCTGCTCTACCTTCAGTATTCGCTGCTCTAAAGATTGCAGCTCCTGCATCATTCCTAGGAGCAATTCTTGGTGAGTATGTTGGTGGTCCTGATGTTGGTTTTGGTCCTGCTCTAGTAAATGCTCAACAGAGCTTAGAGGTAGCAAGAGTCTGGGGCTTAGCTTTAGTTTCTGGTGCTATTGCAGGTCTTGGTTATTACCTGTTTGGTCTTATTGCTAGAAAAGTTACTCCTTGGTCAACTGCTAATGGAAAGGCAGGACATTGAAAACTTTCTCTTTGAAACTAGGTAAGTCAGCTCTCAACACTGCTTTCTCTTTAGTTGTTGTTACTGTTCTTTGGGTATTTGCTCTATGGGCTTTTGATGTATCTCCATACATCGGTAAGAACCCTCTAGATGTCTTTAACTTCCTCTTCACAGTGGACATGGCTTCAGAGAACCAAGCATTAGTTACTACCGCTCTTGGTCAGACTATGTATGACGCCAGCATTGGCTTTGCTGTTGGTATCACTCTGGCTAGCTTGATTGCGGTTTTGTTTGCTCTATCTAAGGGCATCGAACAGGCTTTGATGCCGATTGCAATGCTTCTAAGATCAGTTCCTTTGATTGCAATGACTCCGATCATTATTTTGATCTTCGGTAGAGAGCAACTAACTGTTGCTGTCATGGGAGCAATTGTTGTTCTATTTCCAGCTCTTGTGAACATAGTCTTCGGACTTAGATCGGTCTCCCCTGTTATGGGAGATCTAGTTGAGGTTTATGGAGCGAACAAGCTCAAGCAACTAAGAACAGTTGCTTTCCCTAGTTCATTGCCTGCATTCTTTGCGGCTCTAAAGATTTCAGTGCCTGGAGCTATTACCGGAGCTCTATTGGTTGAATGGCTAGCCACTGGCACAGGTATTGGATATGGCATTGTCTCTGCTGTTGGTAGAGCAAAAGCTGGCGAAGTATGGGCTTACGTAGTAGTTATCACTGTTGTTTCAATTGTTTTATATAACCTATTGGCTCTTATCGAAGACTATGTCTTAGAAAGATTTGGCTTTAGTAAAGCTAAGTAGCCTAAGCCTCAACAGGAGCAGAAATACCTGCAAGTGAGATTATTGGACAGTCTTTCCATAATCTCTCAATGTCATAGAAAATTCTGTCTTCTTCATGCATGACGTGGCAGATAACATCACCAAAGTCCAACAAGATCCAACGACCTGTTGTCTTACCTTCTCTGCGAAGTAGTTTGTGTCCTTCTAGAAGCATCGCTTCTTCAATACCATCAGCGATAGCTGATACTTGTCTCTCGTTTCTTCCAGAAACAATTAGGAAGGTATCAGCTAGAACAAAAGGAACGCTCACATCTAGTGCTACTAGATTCTCTGCCACTTTCGCAGCTGCCCCAGTTGCGGCGATTTGGGTCATTTCGATGGCACGTGTACTTGCAGTCAATGAGTAGCTTTCTTGTTAGTTAGTTGAATAGGCCTGAAGATATTGAGAGAAGGATGCCACCAGCTATTAGTAGTGCAGCACCTGTGATCATTGCCGCATACCAGTATGGGTTGATTCCTCGGTGTGCTCCACCTGGGATACCTGGCTGGTTTAGGGTCTTAGTGATTACACCTGAGATACGAATAGGTGGAATACCTGGAATGAAGTTCTGTTGAGCATCTTCATCTAGATCGCTGTCTGTGCCATCAGTGAAAGCAGAGATGTCAATTTCACCAGTTGGAGTAATAAGAGCACTTACGTCGATGCTTCCTGTTACAACTAGTTCACCAGAGTCTGTAATGATTGCTCCACCTGCTGTGATATCCAGTGGAAGATCAACAATCAGATTAGTTCCGGTTGTTTCTCCTACTAGAGCAGATGAAACATTGAATAGAGGATTACCCTCTTCATCTAGTTCAACATCTGCAATGCTCTTTTCAACCTCAGCAATTGTTGGAGCTGGTTCTTCTACAACAACTGGCTCTACTACCGGTTCTTCTACCGGAGTAGTCTTGACTACTGGCACAACAATTGGAGGAACTACTACTGGAGGGGCAACAACCAGTGGTGTAGGCACGACAGGTGTTTCTTCAACAGTTGGAACTGGTAATCCTGCTTCGGCTGCCTGACGGGCAGCAATAGCTTCAGCCTGGGCTTGCATGGCTGCTCTAGTAAGTGGTTGTGAAGTGTAATCAGTCATGCTGACCATACAATTCGTGCTTACCGATGTATTGAACAACACCATCTGGAACTAGATACCAAACTGGGAATCCACTATCTACTCTTCTTCTAACATCTGTTGACGAGATAGCTAGAGCAGGGATTTCAAGAGTTGAGATAGAACCCTCTGGAGCTTCAGGAATGGTTAGATTGTGTCCTGGTCTACTAACAGCAACGAAGTGAGCTAA
>JBIILH010000023.1:0-11214 GCA_044232765.1 Rhodoluna sp.
AAGGTTCGTGGACAAAACACAGCTGGACTAAAAGGTATCTACAAGATTGCAGGTCAAATACTTGTTGCAACTGTTTTCGCTTGGGCATCTCTTCAGAACAAAGACATTTTTGGACTAACTCCTGCATCAACTGAAATCTCTATCTTCCGTGACACTGGATTTGATCTAGCCAAGATTGCTCCTGAGTCTTGGGGCGAGATTGCAATTTGGATTGGAGCAGCCGCATTCCTGTTCTGGATTTATCTTCTTGTAGTAAGTGCATCAAATGGTGTGAACCTAACTGATGGAGCAGATGGTCTTGCTACCGGTTCGTTGATTATGTCTATCGGTGCTTTTGCGGTTATCGGTTTCTGGAAGTTCAACCAAGCCTGTGATGTAACTAACATCGCTCCTAACTGTTACAACACCAGAGACCCACTTGATCTAGCGGTTATTGCTGCAGCAATTGTTGGAGCTCTTATTGGTTTCCTTTGGTTCAACACCAACCCAGCACAAATTTTCATGGGGGATAGTGGTTCCCTTGGTCTAGGTGGAGCACTAGCAGCTCTGGCTATTCTTTCCCGCACCGAAGTGCTTCTGGTTCTAGTCGGTGGCCTATTCGCTATCTCTGCTGGTTCAGTTATCTTGCAGAGAAGCGTATTCAAGTTATCCAGAACATTCACTGGTACGCCAAGACGTATCTTCCTAAACAGTCCTCTTCATCATCACTTTGAAGAAAAGGGTTGGAACGAAGTAACCGTAGTGGTTAGATTCTGGATCATTTGTGGATTGCTAGTTATGGCTGGAATTGGTTTGTTCTACGTCGAGTGGATTTATGGCTCGGTTGCATGAGCAAACTAGATCACCTTCAAAGTTGGCACTCTGATTGGAGTGAACTCAAGGCTGTAGTTTTTGGTCTTGGTGTCAGCGGTTTTTCAGTTGCCGATACTTTGAATGAGCTTGGTGCGAAAGTGCTCGTAATTGCAGATAAAGCAGATGATAAGTCTCTCGATATTCTCGATGCCTTAGGTATTGATTCCCTGATTGGTAAAGACGCTGCAACAGTTGCAAACAGTTTTAGTGAATTTGGTGCTCAATTAGTAGTCACCTCTCCAGGTATCAAGCCTGATAACGCTCTTCTAGTTCAGGCTGGGGATGCTGACATCGAAATCTGGACAGATATTGATCTTGCTTGGCGAGTGAGAGACAAGTTTGGAAAACCTTCTCAGTGGATTTGCATCACCGGAACTAATGGCAAGACTACTGTCACGCAACTAGTTGAGCAGATGCTCCTATCTGCAGACATTAGAGCTGTTGCCTGTGGCAACATCGGCAAGCCAATACTTGATGCAGTTAGAGACCCTGCAGAGTTTGAAGTTCTCGTAGTTGAACTAAGCAGTTTCCAATTGCACTATACGAATCACATTGAACCTTTAGCCAGCACAGTTCTGAACCTGGCAGAAGACCACTTGGATTGGCATGGTTCAATTCAGGAGTATGCCAGGACCAAGGGAAAGATCTATGACAACACCAAGCTCTGCTGTGTTTATAACGTAGGGGACAAACAAACTTCTGAACTCTTAGATAAGGCCACCAACACCGATGAGGCGCAAGCAGTTGGCTTCACAGTAAACACTCCAGCACCAAATGAAATTGGCTGGGTTGAGGACATTTTGGTTGATAGAGCCTTTGTTGATGATGCTTCTGAGGCACTTGAGCTTGTAACTCTCAATGACCTCAATCAAAGTATTATCGTAAGTCCTCACCTAATGTCTAACATTGCTGCTGCTGCTTCTCTTGCTAGAGCAGCAGGGGTGCAACCTCATGAAATTACTAGAGCACTTCAAGATTTCCAACTAGATCATCACCGCATTGAACTTGTCCTTAGAAAAGATGGCATCGAATGGGTTGATGACTCAAAGGCAACTAATCCCCACGCAGCAGCTGCTGCACTTTCATCATTCGATTCAGTGGTTTGGGTAGTTGGTGGACTACTCAAGGGCGTGGACATTTCAAATTTGGTTGCCAAGTATTCCACAAAGCTGAAAGCGGCAATCGTTATTGGCTTGGATAAGGATCCAGTGCTGGAAGCATTAGCGAAGCATTCGCCTAACACCCAAGTTCATGAAGTAAAAGCTGAGCCAAGCGAAGTGATGGTTGAAGTAGTTCGAATTGCTAAAGGTATTGCTACCGATGGTGATGCCGTTCTTCTTGCTCCGGCAGCTGCTTCTATGGATCAGTTCAAGGACTATGCACACAGGGGGCAACAGTTTGCAGAAGCAGTACATAAGGAAGTTCAGGACTAATGGCGAATACAAAACAGGCAGTTAGGCGAAAGTCAGCACAAAGTTCAGGGTTGAAAACAAACATCGCTGACTTTGTTAGAAACCCAATTCAATCTTCTATATCTTGGTTTGACAGCTACTTCTTGAACCAGACACCTTTGTTCTACAGATTGGCAATGCTCATTGTTTTAATGTTGGGTTGCGGTCTGGTTATGGTTCTAAGTGCCTCAAACGTGGTCTCAATCAAGGCAACAGGGGATGCCTTCGCTGAGTTTAGATCACAGGCTTATGCCGCAATTCTTGGGCTAGTCTTCATGATTTTTATTTCAATGCGCACAGTAGCGCTCATCCAGAGGTTCTCAATGCTTTTTTGGGCAGGGTCAGTTGCTTTGCAATTCCTTGTAATGGTTCCAGGAATTGGAAAGACGGTTGGAGGTAACACCAACTGGCTTGCTTTGGGACCTTTGACTCTGCAACCATCCGAATTCATGAAGCTTGGAATCATCCTTGCTCTTGCTGTGAAGCTGAGCCCAAATCTCGATGAGCTATGGGATTGGCGCAAAGGTGCGCTGCCACTTGTACTCTATGGAATATTGCCTGCAGGTTTAATCTTTGCAAGTTCACAGGACCTTGGAACTACTTTGGTCATCATCGCATTTGTCGTAGCGCTTGCTTTCCTTATCGGGATGCCGATGAGAGATATAGGATTCATTGTTGCATCAGGTGCGGTATTGGCTTTTGGTTTCGCGTTATCTAGTCAAAATCGTATGAATCGAATTTTAGCCTTCTTGGGGCAAACAGATTCTGTTGCAGCAGATACAAACTGGCAAACCGAAAAGGCAGCTTGGGCTTTTGCATCGGGTGGTCTATTTGGCACTGGACTTGGAGATTCAAAGATGAAGTGGGGTTGGATTCCTGAAGTAGAGAACGACTTCATTTTCTCCGTTGTTGGAGAAGAAGTTGGACTACTTGGAGCTGTAGTGGTCTTAGTTTTGTTCTTCATGCTCGCTCGCTACATTCGCAGAGTGTCTTTGAACTCAACCACTACTTTCGGCGCAGTCGCAGTAACCGGCGTTATGTTGTGGATCACTATTCAAGCGTGCATTAACATCGCGGTTGTGCTCGGTCTTTTCCCTGTAATTGGTGTTCCTCTTCCGCTGTTCTCTAAGGGAGGATCATCGATGCTTGCGGTTCTTATGGCACTTGGTGTTGTGCTTGCTGTCGAGCGAGATCAAGACCGACCAATAAGAAGAGCACGCAAGAAATGACCAATTATCTTCTCGCCGGTGGAGGAACAGCAGGGCACGTAAACCCTCTGCTTTCTCTTGCAGATGAAATCATGGCTCAATCTGGGAAGCATAAGGTTTGGGCACTAGGCACAATTGAAGGACTTGAGTCAACACTGGTACCAGAGCGTGGCTATGAACTTCTCACAGTTCCAAGATTGCCAATGCCAAGAAAGATAAACACTTACCTCTTTAAGTTCCCTTCTCTGTTCTTGAAGTCAATTGCAACAGTCAAGAAGTACATAAAGGAAAACAACATTGATGTTGTTGTTGGCTTCGGTGGTTACGCAAGTGCACCGGCTTATCGAGCTGCTAAAGAACTAGGTATACCTTTTGTTGTGCATGAAGCAAATGCTCTGCCTGGCTATGCCAACCGAGTTGGAGCTAGAACTGCATCAGCTGTTGGTGTGACTTTTAGGAAAACTGATTTGCCTAAAGCTGTTCTAGTTGGAATGCCACTTCGCAAAGAGGTTATTGAGATTACAAAGACAGAGATGAAATTTGAAGCAGATGTTTACTTTGGTCTTGATCCAAAACTAACCACATTGCTGGTTACCGGTGGATCACTGGGAGCCAAGAGAATCAACGAAACTATTGATGCATCTAGGCAACTACTAGAGGCTGCAGGTATTCAAGTTATTCACGTTGTTGGTAATAGAGCAGAATTGCCTGATTTGATTCAAGGTGGCTATCACCGACTTAGCTACTGCAACCGCATGGACTTAGCTTTAGCAGCAGCGGATTTCGCTGTTGCTAGATCGGGATCAGCAACTGTTAGTGAGTTGGCTGCAGTTGGACTTCCAGCCGTGTTGGTTCCATATCCAGTTGGTAATGGTGAGCAGAAGCTAAATGCTGCAGAGTTAGTTGAAGCAGGGGGTGCTGTGTTGGTTGCCGATGCAGAATTCACACCGGAGTATGTCCGATCACATCTAATTCCTCTGATTAGCAATGCCAAAGAGCTTAAGAGTATGAGAGAGAAGGCACTCTCTGTTGGAGTAAGAGATGGCTCTGAACGCTTGCTTGAGCTGGTAAATGGCGTGTTGCTCGGCAAAGACTAGCCAGGCTTATTTAGTCTTAGAGAAATCAAGAGGATTTTATGACCATCAAACCGGATTTTAGCCAGGTAGTTCCAGAACACCTGGGGCACATTCACTTCATTGGTATTGGTGGATCAGGTATGAGTGGAATTGCTCGACTACTTATCCAATCCGGACACAAGGTAACCGGTAGCGATGTTAGAGATTCTGGAAACATCGAAGAACTTAGAAGACTTGGTGCTCATGTTGCCATCGGTCACGATGCAGCAAACTTAGGTGATGCTGACACGGTTGTGGTCACATCAGCTCTATGGCCGACTAATCCTGAGTATGTTTTGGCTCAAGAAAAGAAGTTACCAATCCTTCACAGATCTCAAGCATTGAAGTACCTGACTACTGGCAAGAAGCTAATTTCTGTTGCCGGTGCTCACGGTAAGACAACCAGCACAGGAATGGTTGTAACAGGCCTTAGACAACTTGGTAAAGACCCAAGTTTTGTAAATGGCGGAGTTATTGCTGAATACGGTTCATCAGCTGCCTCAGGCTCTACAGACCTTTTTGTAATTGAAGCCGATGAATCAGATGGCTCTTTCCTGCACTATCAAACTGCCGTAGCACTAATCACTAACGTTGACCCTGATCACCTAGATCACTATGGGTCCCTTGAAAACTTTGAAAAAGAATTCGCAAGGTTCGCTAACGGCGCATCTGACTTTGTTGCAATCAGCTCAGATGATGCAGGAGCGGTACGTGTCACAAAACTGATTCAAGACAAAAGAGTGATTACCTTTGGTGAGCATGAGAGTGCTGATGTGAGAATCATCAATCTTGATGCATCTGGTGCAAAGGTAATTTTTGAGCTTTCCTACCTAGGGGAGAAACACTCGGCAACACTTCTGGTACCAGGTAAGCACAATGCCATAAACGCTGCAGGAGCATTTGCAGTTCTTGTAGGCCTTGGCCTTGATCCAAAAGATTCATTGGCTGCAATCGCTACCTTCAATGGAACACAGAGACGCTTTGAACTGCACGGTGAAGTTAGGGGAGTGAAGGTTTACGATGACTTTGCTCATCACCCAACCGAGGTACTGGCTGCCTTGAGTGCGGCAAGAGCAGTAGTTGGTTCAGGAAGACTAATCACTGTCTTCCAGCCACACCTCTATAGCAGAACTAGATTGTTTGCCAAAGAGTTCGCTGAAGCTCTTGCACTAAGCGATGAAGTTGTTGTTCTAGATATTTACGCAGCTAGAGAAGATCCTGAACCTGGTGTAACTGGAGCTCTAATTGCTGATGCATATCACGATCAAGAAAAGATGCATTATGTTCCACTTTGGGAGGATGTTCCAGCTGCAGTAGCGGCGATTGCTCTCTCTGGTGATTTTGTTATCACTATGGGTTGTGGAGATGTGTACCGTCAGGTTCCAGGAATTCTAAAAGCACTTGAGGCATAGTCTTGGAACCTTCAAAGAATCGACCTCGATACTCTAAACCTGTTCCACGGGCTAAGGGTAAGACTGCTAAGCCAAAGATCAAGCCCGTAATTAAAAAAGCAAAAGGCCCAGCTAAGCCATCTCTCAAGAAAATTCGAGTCAATGCTTCGCTTCGCAGAGCAAGGGTAAAAGAAGCTAGAAGATTCACCAAAGAATCTCAAGTCAAGAAAATCTTTGTTCGTTCGATTCTGGGAGCTTTACTAGCCCTAGTTCTATTTGTTCTCTCAACAATGTTCACTCCGATCTTGGCTGTGAACAAGATAACTATTATCGGAGAAAATAAGGTTCCTGAATCAAAAATTCAGGAAGCTCTGAAGGGCTACATCGGCAAACCTTTACCGATGATTAGTAGTCAGAATGTTGCGGATGATCTAGCTAAGTTCAAACTCATCGAAAGCATTGCAGTGGTAAGCCAACCGCCTCATGAGCTCAGAGTAAAGATTGTTGAAAGAACTCCAATATCCATAGTTGTTTCTGATGGAGTGGCATTCTTATATGACCCTTCAGGTATTCGATTGGGTGTAGCAAACGGTTCTGAGAAGCTTCCAACCATCATCATTACCGGCGATCCAAAGACTTCTAAGAACTACACACAGGCCATCGACGTGCTTCTAGCTCTTCCTGCCTCGCTTCTTGAAAAGATTGAATACATTCAAGCCAAGACCAGAGATAACGTGACTATGCGGCTCAGAGGTAACTACAAGCAAACAATCATCTGGGGTGATTCCACCCAGGCCGCATTGAAGTCCAGGGTTCTAAAAGTACTTCTGTACAAAACACCCGCTCGAATACCTGCAACCTTCGATGTTTCCTCTCCAGAAACCCCGAGCGTTATCCGCTAGCAAGTTCCAGACACACCCAAGGATTAGCGGGGGATTAGGTGCTTTACCGCTTAGTTTTTTGGCGCAGATGCATTTGGTGAATATCACTAACCTTCAACTTGAGGTTTAGGGTTTGCTAAATGTTGGACTAATCGAAGGAAGCACATGTCTGAAGCAGGTTTGAATAATTTTCTAGCGGTCATCAAAGTCGTTGGTGTCGGTGGTGCTGGTGGTAACGCGGTCAACCAGATGATTGAAAAGCAGCTCCGTGGAGTTGAGTTCATCGCTATTAACACTGATGGTCAAGACCTATTGAAATCAGAAGCACATGTGAAGCTAGAAATCGGTAGCACCAGCACAAGAAGTCTTGGTGCTGGAGCTGATCCTGAAGTTGGTAGAAGAGCTGCTGAGGATCACGCTGAAGAAATCGCAGAAGTACTTCGTGGATCAGACATGGTATTCGTTGCGGCTGGTGAAGGTGGAGGTACCGGTACCGGTGCTGCTCCAGTGGTGGCAAGAATTGCTAAAGAGTCTGGTGCACTAACAGTTGGTGTTGTTAGCCGTCCTTTTGATTTTGAAGGAAGACGCAGAGCAGAGAATGCTCAAGTTGGTATCGATGCACTTAGAGCAGAAGTCGATGCACTGATCATTGTTCCAAACCAAAAACTTATTGAACTAAATGATGCTGAACTAAGTTTCGTAGATGCATTCAGCATGGCTGATGAAATTCTTCGTGCAGGTGTTCAAGGTATCTCTGACCTAATTGTTGAAACAGGTCTTGTGAACCTGGACTTTGCAGACGTCAAGGCTGTTATGCAAGGTGCTGGTACAGCTCTAATGGGTATCGGAACTGCCAAGGGTGAAGATCGTGCGATGCGTGCAGCAGAGCAGGCAATCAACCACCCACTACTTGAGAACAGCATCGACAACGCTCGTGGTGTTCTAATTCAGTTCTCAGCTGCGTCAAACATGAAGCTTGCTGAAATCAACGAAGCGTCAAGATTGATCCAAGAGATTGTTCACCCAAGTGCAAACATCTACTTCGGTAGCTCAATCAACGATGCTATGGGTGATGAAATCCGTGTAACAGTTATCGCAGCAGGTTTTGATGAAGTAACGCCGAGACCTGCTTCAAAGCCAAGTTCATTCTCAGCTGCTAACTCAGGTGCAATCCCTGTAGTTACAACTCCTGCCTACGAACCAGAAGAAGAAGTTCAAACTTCAACTATCTCTAGCGTCCCAGCTTGGTTTGGAACTTCAGACATTGAGCCTGAAGAAGAGGTAGCAGAGCCTGTTAGAGAAGAACGTGCTTCAGAAGATCAGAACAGGTCATTCAATTTTGAGCCAAGAAGAACTAGTTCAAACTTTGATGATGGCATGGACATCCCTGATTTCTTGAAGTAAAGATCTTTGGAAGCCAGCCTCGAAGACAGACTCAACTCAATTCATCAAAGAATTGATGCAGCAGCTAAGGCTGCTAACAGAAGTTCTGAAGAGATTGAACTGGTTGTTGTTACCAAGAATCACGGCTATGAATTAGCTCTTGAATTACTCAAATTAGGTGAAAGCCAGTTCGGTGAAAACAAAGATCAGGAAGCTTCTCTAAAGGCAGCTCAGGTTGCCGAGAATCTACCCTCTGGTCAAACTGCTCCTACCTGGCACTTTGTTGGGCAACTGCAAAGCAACAAGGTCAGATCTATGCTCTCCTACAGCTCTGTATTGCACTCCCTTGATCGCGGTTCCTTGCTCAAGGAGTTAGCCAAGCAGCTAGCCAAGACCCCAGAGCAGACCCTTGAGGTGTTTATTGAACTCAACCTCACGGACGACCCAAATAGGGGCGGAGTTGAGCTACAAGACCTTACCCAGTTCACTGAACAGGTTTTATCTGTTTCTCAATTGAAGTTATTGGGAGTTATGGGGGTAGCTGGTCTGGATGTCGAGCCAGCCGCGGACTTGGCCAGAATCTTGAAGGCTAGCCAGGAAGTGCAGGCCCTTTCTAAGGCGGCTACCTTCATCTCAGCAGGCATGTCTGGGGACTTTGAAGAGGCTATTGGCTTTGGTGCGACACACTTGAGAATAGGCACAGCAATTACTGGAAAGCGTTAGTTATTGGGTTTAACCTTGAATAGTCGGGGTTTACCAAAGGAGACACTATGTCTAGTTTCACAAGTAGTCTAAAGAACTTCCTCATGCCCGGATCAGAGAAAGCACCAGCTAGCTCTGAATCAAGAGGATCAGCACCTCGTGCGAAAGCTCCTAGACCTTCAAGACGTGGCAACGAAGTTGCAAGCATCGAAACCGTAACTCCTTCTTCTTATTCAGAGGCAGGACTAATCGCAGAACTTCTTCGTGAAGGCACACCTGTGATTGTTAACGTTCACCTATTGAGCGATGGCGAGACCAGAAGACTTGTTGACTTCATGGCAGGCCTTAAAGCAGGTCTTCTAGGCGAATCAAAGCGTGTGGCTGAGACTGTTTACCTTCTAGCTCCTTACGGCGTTGACATCGATCCTGACGCTGATGACGTGCTTGAAGCTGAAGGCGACCGCCTTATAGTTCGTCCATAGCCCGGAGAAGTTTTGTCGCAAATTGCTGTAATTCTTCTCAATGTTCTTGAGATATTCCGAATCATTTTGCTTGCCCGAATCATTATTGAATGGGTGAGGGATCTAAACCCTAAGTTCAGACCAAAGGGTATTTTCCTCATCTTGGCAGAACTCACATTTACCCTTACAGACTGGGTAATCAAGCCACTTTCCAAGATAATCAAGCCTGTGAGGGTGGGTGGAGCATACATAGACCTGTCAATTTTGGCTGTTTTCGTCCTGTTGATAGTTCTAGAGTTCCTGTTAAGAACACTCATCTAGTTTGCCGAGGTAGGGTAACCTTAACTTTTGTCCAAGACCACATGATTGTGTGGCAGAGAAGAATAGGGAGATTGCGATGCCGTTGACTCCAGAAGATGTCGTAAACAAGAGATTCCAGCCAACCAAATTCCGTGAAGGCTATGACCAGGATGAAGTTGATGACTTCCTAGATGAGATCGTCCTTGAGATGCGTCGCATGTCACAGGAGAACGAAGATCTAAGGCAGCGCTTACTAGCAGCAGATGGTCGTCTAACAGAGCTTCAGAGATCTGGAGCGGGTCTTGTTCAGCAGGTCAACACCGCAGAAGCTTCAATCCCAGATTCAACAACAGATAATGAAGCCTTCCCTCAGGCAGCAACTGACTTGAGTTCCTTCGAAGGAAACAACACCAACAACTTGCTACAGCTTGCTCGTAAGCTTCACGAAGAACACGTTCGTGAAGGTCTTGAAAAGCGTGATGCTTTGGTTGCTGAAGGTCATGCAACAGCAGCAAGAATTGTTAGAGAAGCTGAAGCTCAGCACAGAGCAGACATGTCAAGACTTGAGCAAGAGAAGGCTTTGGCTGAAAACGACCTACAGACACTTCGCAACTTCGAAAGAGACTACAGAGCGAAGCTCAAGTCATACATCGAAGGTCAGCTAAGCGATCTTGAGGCTGCTAACTCAACAGCACCTAAGACCTCAACAGGTCCTAACCAAATTGCCAACCAAACCTTCCAAATCTAATTAGTTGACTACTAGGCTGCCTTTCAACAAAGCGACCCTAACTTTTCTGGGTGTGGCGATTAGCGTCATAACCCTAGATCAACTCACTAAATCATTGGCACTACAGTTTCTAGAGCTCTACGAACCAGTACCTGTAATTCCAGAAGTTCTGAACTTCACTCTGGCATTTAACGACAGAGCTGCCTTCTCCCTTGGTGGAGCAAACACCTGGGTGTTCACCCTGTTGGCTTCTTTAGCTTGTCTTTTCTTGCTTTGGGTAGGTCCTAAGTTCAGAACTAGAGGTTGGTTATTGCTAGGTGGATTGGCTCTCGGTGGAGTTGGTGGAAACCTAATCGACAGATTGTTTAGGGAACCAGGCTTTCCTAACGGTCACGTAGTTGATTTCATCCAGATACCTTTCAACTTTCCAATATTCAATATCGCCGACATGGCAATTTCTTCAGCAGCTTTCCTAATTGCTCTTCGCATGATTCGTGGAGATAAATTTGGCGGATCCAAGTGAATGAAGAGAAGTTAGTCCAAGTCACTGAAGGTCTAGCTGGTTCAAGAGCAGATGCAGGAATAGCAAAGCTTCTAGGAATGTCCAGATCAGCAGTTGCAGCGATGATTGAAGATGGACTTGTTCAACAGAACGACCAATTGATTTCTAAATCAGATCCATTAGTTCCTGATGCTTGGCTGCGCATAGCGCTTCCTAAACCAAAACCAGCTTTGGCTTTGGT
>JBIILH010000024.1:0-11131 GCA_044232765.1 Rhodoluna sp.
ACTAGACGTCTCTGAATAATTTCAGCTGCCATGGCTGGAGTGACATCACGGTTAAGCAACTTGCTTATCGTACTTGTTTCAGCATCCTTGATACCGCAGGCAATGATGGTTTCGTAAGCATCCAGAGAGTTATTACAGTTCAAGGCAAAGCCGTGCATGGTTACTTTCTCAGCAACCCGAATACCGATAGCGGCAATCTTGACGTGAGTATCGCCAACAGGAGCCCAAACACCAGATCTGCCTTCTACTCTTTCGGTATAGAGACCAAGCTCTGAAATGCTGTCAATTAGGACCTGCTCAAGCCAACGAACGTAGCCAACTACATCAATAGGTTCAGGCAATCTCATGATTGGGTAGCCGACTAGCTGACCTGGGCCATGCCAAGTAATCTTGCCACCACGATCAACATCGATAACTGGTGTGCCATCTAGAGGCCGTTCTTCATCTTCAGTTCTCTTACCAGCTGTGTAAACACCATCGTGTTCTAGAAGCAGGACAGTGTTGGGTCTTTCTCCACTAACAACCTGTGCATGGACTTCCCTCTGGATGTTCCAAGCTCTTTGATAATCGACAAAATTAGGCGCTAGACCTAGAACTTCGAAGATTGGCATGACTCAATTCTAAATCCCATCCACAGGCCCCAAATACCTCTAAGTACACACAACTACCAGCCCACAAGAGTCAGGAAAAAGGTATTTCGATGAAGATTGGGCATGCTCTTCTCCTCACAGCCAGCCCTTAGACACTTCGCAGTGTTGAGGCTTGAGAAAAGACGCAGATACGGAACATTCTGGCTAGTCAAGGACCGACGTGGTTTAGGGGAGAACCAGTATCTTTTGGTTCCAAGTAGATCAAGAGCATGGCCATTGTTACTCAGTTCACTTAGTGATCTAAATGCAAGTCCAGTTCGATTGCGTAACGGCAAGGTTGCATTGTTAGTCAGCAATAACGACTTGCAAGTAATCCAAAATTCGATTCAGAGAGCCAAGAAAACTAGAGTTCAGAAACTCAATGCCATTTCTGGATTTGAATCAGTCGCTTCAGGTAGAGGAAAGAAGCCACTGGTTGCCATTCTTGCTTTTGCTGTGATTGGCGCATTTGTGTCTGTTGTTCCAAAACCAGTTGTTGCAGATGTTCCAGTGATTGAGATTAGTCAGAAACCTAAGCCAGTGGTCAAGTGTGGATTACCGATTCAGATAGCTGACGAAATAGTAGGCGTAATAGCAAAGTCGAAGTCAATCAAAGTAAGTGGTTTTGAATACAAGATTGCCAATACGCAAAAGCTAGGTGGATTGATTCAACTCAAACTGAAACGAAAGTGTGATCAGAAATACTTCAGGGTAGATGCTTGGTCACAAAGCAACCAAGTAACTGTTTCTAAGGTTTATTAGAAACCGAAGTTAGCCTGGAAGTTAGCGTCTTCTAGTCTTGCCTTCACATCAACCAAGAATCTGCTTGCATCTGCACCATCAATGATTCTGTGGTCGTAGGAAAGAGCTAGGTAAACCATGCTTCTAATAGCGATGCTGTCTTGACCATTCTCATCTGTAACAACTACTGGTCTCTTGGCAACGACACCTGTTCCAAGAATTGCTGACTGAGGTAGGAACACAACAGGAGTGTCGAATAGAGCACCTCTTGAACCAGTGTTGGTCAAAGTAAATGTTCCACCTGAAAGCTCATCTGGCTTCAACTTGTTCTCTCTAGTTCTTGCAGCCATGTCAGCAATCTGCTGAGCGATAGCACCAAGGCTTAGAGACGCTGCATCACGGATAACTGGAGTTAGCAATCCACGCTCAGTGTCAACAGCAAAGCTGATGTTCTCTGTTGCGTGATAAACAATGTTTTCACCATCGATAGCAGCATTGATCTTCGGGTGTGTGCGTAGAGCTTCAGCTGCCGCTAGGAAGAAGAAAGGCATGAAGTTCAACTTCACTCCAGTCTTAGCTGTGAACTCTGCCTGAACCTTTGAACGAAGCTGAGCAAT
The DNA here is from genome assembly GCA_044232765.1 of Rhodoluna sp. GTDB lineage: Bacteria > Actinomycetota > Actinomycetes > Actinomycetales > Microbacteriaceae > Rhodoluna. The sequence goes on from JBIILH010000024.1 coordinate 1,988, forward strand.
CTTAGTTACGTCAACTTCAACAACTGTTGTTAGCTGAGCACTTGAAACCATAGATGCAACTGCGCGCTCGCCAAGCACCTTACGAAGTCTCGACATTGGTTCAACAGTTCCACGAAGAGCAGAAGGAGCTGCTGTGAAAGCTGGAGCTGCAGGAGCTGATGATGCGCCGCTAGCTGCAGTTAGAACATCTTCACGACGAATTCTTCCCCCAACACCAGTACCTGAAACTGCTGCCAGGTTAACGCCTGACTCAGCTGCAAGTTTTCTAACCAATGGGGTTACGTAGCTTGGGTCGGTGTTTGTTGTTGCAGGAGCAACTGGTGCTGCTGCAGGTGTAGAAACCTGTGGAGTGAATACTGGCATCGAAACAGCAGGTGCAACTGGAGCCTGAACAACAGGAGCAGCAACTACTGGAGGAGTTACTACTGGTGCAGCAACAACTGGTGCAACTACTGGAGCTTCAACGACTGGAGGAGCGACAGGCGCTGCCGCAGGTGCCTCGACTACTGGTGGGGCAGAAGCTGCTGGAGCACTTGAGGCAACTCCATCGCCAATGATTGCAAGAACAGCACCAACAAGTGCTACTTCATCTTCTTGAACAAGGATCTGCTGAAGCACACCAGCTACTGGTGAAGGAATCTCGGTGTCAACCTTGTCGGTTGAAACTTCAACTAGTGCTTCGTCGATAGCAACAGTGTCGCCGACCTTCTTCAACCATCTAGTGATGGTTCCTTCGGTGACGCTTTCACCTAGTGCTGGAAGTTTAACTTCGCTCATTATTTACTCCTTGTGGGCAATCTCTAGTTTAGGCGTGTGCGTGAAGTGGTTTACCAGCAAGGGCCATGTGGGCCTCACCGATAGCTTCGTTCATAGTTGGGTGGGCGTGAACAAGGGATGCAACCTCTTCAGGGAATGCTTCCCAGTTGACGATTAGCTGTGCTTCACCAATCTGTTCACCAACGCGTGAACCAATCATGTGGACACCAATGATTGGACCGTTGTTGCGTCTAATAAGTTTTATGAAACCAGCAGTTCCAAGAATCTGGCTCTTACCGTTACCACCGAGGTTGTATTCGTAGACAGAGATGTTGTCTTGACCGTAAGTTTCAGCAGCCTTAGCTTCAGTTAGACCAACAGATGCAATCTCAGGCTCGCTGTAGGTAACTTTAGGAATACCTAGTTCGTCGATTGGAGCTGGACGTAGACCTGCTATTTCTTCAGCGATGAAAATACCCTGCTGGAAGCCTCTGTGAGCTAACTGCAAACCAGGAACGATATCTCCTGCTGCGTAAACTCCAGGAACTGAAGTTTCTAGTCTTTCGTTGGTTAGAACATAACCGCGATCCATCTTCACGCCGTTTTCTTCGTAACCGAAGCCAGCTGTGTTTGGTCCACGACCAACAGCAACAAGCATAAGCTCGGCGTCGAAAGTTTCACCATTCTCAAGAGTTGCAACAACACCGGTTGCACTTTGCTGAACGCCTTGGAAACGAACACCAGTCTTGAAGTTGATTCCACGCTTGCGGAATGCTCTCTCCATCGCCTTGCTGACAGATGCATCTTCGTTAGGAACAAGAGTAGGAAGACCTTCGATGATGGTTACATCTGTTCCGAATGATCTCCAGATAGATGCGAACTCAACACCAATAACTCCACCACCCAAAACAATTACCTTGCTTGGAACAAAGTCAAGCTGTAAAGCATGCTCAGAAGTAATTACTCTTCCACCAATTTCAAGACCTGGCAGAGTCTTGCTGTATGAACCAGTTGCAAGAACAATGTTTTTACCTGTGTAGGTATCTCCGTTTACAGAAATAGTTTTTGGAGCAACAAGTCTTCCTTCACCAGAAACAACTGTGATTTCTTTGGCAGAAACCAAACCAGTGAGACCCTTGAACAAACGATCAACAATTCCATCGCGGTATTTGTTTACCTGAGGCATGTCAATTCCCTGGAATGTTGCTTGAACACCAACGGCCCCAGCATCACGAGTAACATCAGCAACTTCAGCAGAGTGAAGAAGAGCCTTGGTTGGAATACAACCACGGTGAAGACATGTTCCACCTAGCTTGTCTCTTTCGATTAGAGCAACTGATAAACCTAGTTGTGAACTTCTAAGTGCGGCTGCGTAGCCACCACTTCCGCCACCAAGGATTACGACGTCGAAATTATGCTCGGCCAATTTTGCTCCTCAAAGAGATTATTTACTGAAGGGTTCGTTATAAAGATTACTAGAAGACTATTTCTTCTGTTTAGTTGCTAACTGCTCGGCTACGGTAACCAGGGTTCTGACCATAGACCCAGTGGCTCCCTTGACGGCGTAACCATAAGGAGCAAGGTCATTATTAGCCGCTGTAGCGAAATCAATGTGAGCCCAGTTCAGGCGATCTGAGCCTTTGGCTGAGGCTAAACCAATGAATTCTCTTAGGAATAGGCCACCAACCAGCATTCCACCAGATGGGTTACCAACACGGCTGTTCATTAGGTCAGCAATGTCTGACTTGATGAGGTCTGTAAGTTCTTCAGCCAGAGGCATGTGCCAGACAAGTTCACCAGCAGTATCTGCAGCCTTCTCAACGATGGCTACTGACTTGTCATCACCCATTAGGCCTGAGTATCTGTTGCCTAGAGCAACTCTGGCTGCACCTGTAAGGGTAGCCACGTCAATGATTAGATCTGGTTTCATCTCTGATGCCAAGATCAAACCATCGGCGAGAACTAGACGGCCTTCAGCATCAGTGTTTGTTACTTCAACTGATTTGCCGTTACGGAAAGTGATGACGTCGTTTGGTCTGGTTGCAGATCCTGAAGGCATGTTTTCAGCAATACACATGAATGCAGTTACCTTGATTGGCAAACCAAGCTTGGCAATTGCTAGTGCTGCCTGAGCAACTGTTGCTGCTCCTGCCATGTCGTACTTCATGCCAAGAATTCCTGTCGCAGGCTTAAGTGAGATACCTCCGGTATCGAAGGTGATTCCCTTACCAACAAGTGCTAGATGAGCCTTAGATTTTGAAGGGGAGTAGGTGATCTTCACTAGACGAGGACCACGAACTGAACCCTGACCAACAGAAAGAATTCCTGTGCACTTTTCTTTAGCAAGTTTCTTTTCATCCCAGATCTCAACTGTTACACCAGGAATCTTTGACTGAGATTTAACAATCTCTGCCATCTTTGCTGGATACAAATCATTTCCTGGAGCGTTAACTAGATCTCTTGTTTGGTTCAAAGCAATAGAAAGAACATTGATTCTGTTGAGATCTGACTTTGAAACAGTCTTTGAAGTAATTAGGTTCACAGTCTTTAGCGATGCAGGCTTCTTATCACCAGACTTGTAGTGGTTGTAGTCGTACTGAACGATTGCAATACCTTCAAGAAGTGCAATGGCAATCTCTGCAGAAGCAACTGGAATGTCAATGTTGATGGTCTTCACATCGTTGAACGCTCTACCGATAGCTCCACCAACTTCGCGGGCTTTTGAGTGAGACGTAATTCCAGCACCAATGCCAATAAGACCTAATACTTCTGAGCCAACGCTCACTCTTGAGGTTGCTTCATAAGCTCCTGATACAGAAAGAGACTTTAGCTTTAGTGACTTTAGCCCTGTTACCTTGGCGGCCGCTCCTTGGAGTTTGATGTCTTTTCCATCCAGACCCACAGCATAGATAGACATTGAGTCTGCTGTTGATTTAGGTGAGCTTGCTAATACTTTGAAAGAAATAGAGGTCATAAACTCCATGTTATCTAGGGAAAGTAGAATGAACACATGGCACAGCCAAATTCTCTATTCACACTGGTCAACTCTGACGTTTTCGTACCAGAGGGTCTTCACCTGTTTGCCTCTATCTCAGGCTTCACAGACGCTGGTTCAGCCATGCAGCAGATCTCAGATCACATTCTCGGAAACTTGGAATACGAAACAATCGTTGTGTTCAATAATGATGAACTTCTGGATTACCGTTCCAGACGTCCGGTTATGTATTTCGAGCAGGATCACATCGAGGATTACCAGCCAGCGACTTTGTCTCTTCATCTAGTCAGGGATGAAGTTGGAACCCAGTTCCTGTTCCTAAACGGTTATGAGCCTGACTTCAAGTGGGAAGCATTCACCGAGGCTATCGAGCAGTTGTTTGCGCTGCTTGCTATCGAGGACTTGACTTGGCTACATGCAATTCCTTTCCCAATTCCTCACACAAAGCCTGTAGGAGTAACAGTTTCAGGTAATCAAAAAGATGTCATAGCTGAGTATTCAGAGTGGAAGCCTCGCACCCAGGTACCGGGAAACATCATGCACTTACTTGAATACAGACTTACCCAAGCCAACATTCCAAGCACAGGTTTCGTTCTTCTTATCCCGCACTACCTCGCAGACTCTGAGTTCCCACAAGCAGCTGTAGCTGGGCTAGAACTAATAAGTAGTCACCTAAACCTTGTCTTCCCAACAGACGACATTCGTGATGAGGGAGATGCTTTCCTTCGCAGGATTACAGCTCAAATGGCTGAGAACCAGGATCTTGCTCGAATGGTTCAGGGTTTGGAGACAAGTTTCCAAAATGAACGCTCAGCCAATGGACTTGGTTCAGTGAAGCCTCGCGAGAGAGCAATCCCTGACGCCGATGAGATTGCAGCCGAACTTGAAGGCTACTTAGCTAGCCACCAAAAGAATAAACAGGAGAACGAAGAGGACCAAGACTGAAACGTTCACCAACGCTAGTTCTCTTAGTTGCAGGTCTGGCATATTTTTTAGCGGTAACCCAACGTTCATCCCTTGGAGTTGCAACTCTCACAGCAAGTGAGCGATTTGATACCAATGCTCAGCAGTTAGCCACACTCGCGGTATTTCAATTAATTGTTTATGCGGCCATGCAGATTCCAGTCGGGATTCTTGTCGATCGATTTGGTGCCAAAGTTCTGCTTGTTGTAGGTGCAGCCATCATGGCTGCAGGTCAACTAACCGTTGCCTTCGCACCAAGTCTCGAGATTGCGGTAGTGGGCAGAATGTTGGTTGGAATGGGGGATAGCTTTACCTTTATCTCAATGATCAGAATGATCAATGGTTGGTATTCAGGTGCCAAGGCATCAAAGCTTCAACAATATGTTTCAACAGCTGGGCAAACAGGACAGTTCTTCTCCGCAGTTCCGTTCTGGTTCATGCTCGAGAATCTTGGCTGGGAACCAGCTTTTTCAATCATGGCAGCAGCATCCTTGCTTGTAGTCCTCTTGCTTATAGCCTTCACCTCGAATGAAGCAGAAGAGAGCAAAAAGAAAACTCATGCGGTTAATTCTGTAAAGGAAGCCTGGGGTCAGTTAGTTGAGAATGTAAGGATTCCTGGAATCCGAATGTCTTTCTGGACTCACTTCACTACTCAACCAACCACAACATCGGTTGGCTTGTTGTGGGCAGTTCCATACCTTGTAACTGCCCAAGGTCAGAAACTTGAATTTGTGGCCTTCATTCTTACTGCAATGGTTGGCTTTGGGTTTATCACTGGGCCGATTATTGCTGAAATATGTGCAAGAGCACCGCAACATCGAACGAGTCTCGTTTATTCAGTGGTATGGCTAACTGTTTTAGCTTGGGTGGTCTTGTTGGCAATGCCTGAAAAGTCGCCATCATGGCTATTGCTCATCTGTTTCCTAGTCATATCCATCGGTGGTCCTGCATCAATGGTGGCTTTTGACTTCTCTAAGGACTTTGTTCCTAAGAAAAGCTTGGGATCAGCCAATGGATTTGCCAATGTTGGGGGTTTCCTGGCTACTTTGGTCATGATGTACCTAACCGGGCTAGTGATTGACCTTCTCTATGACCCAGCCAGTGGCATTGACCGCTACAACCTAGAGAGTTTCAGGTGGGGATTCGCCGCTCAATTCATAGTTATTGCCATTGGACTATTTTTCTTCAGAAAAGAGAGTCGAAAAGCCCTAAAAACTTCGAAATAGGGAATAAATCCAAGATTTTGCTGGTTGTAAGGCTTAGGGACATCATTTGGCTCCGTTGAACCATAAAGTCAAGGATAGGTGGCATAATTGGAGACAGACCCAGTCATTTCACCCGATTTGACATGGGTCTTCGTAATGCCCGATTTTTCGATACGGTCAACCCTTAAACACTGAAGGTTCACATGGCTTCAAAACCAGCTAAGACATCGGCCGCTTCGGCTAAGAAAGCCGCCACACCTACTAAAGGAAAAGCAATCAAACCTTCAGCAACCAAAGCTCCTGCTACAAAAGCCAAAGCAACCACAGCAAAAGCAAAGCCAGTCGCTAAGAAGCCTGCCGCTAAGACAGTTGTTAAGGCCGTAAAGCCTGCAGCTAAGGTAACCAAAGCTAAAGCCAAACCTGTTGCTAAGGCAACTAAAGCAGCTCCGAAGGTTACCGCCAAGAAAGTTGTTGCAAAGCCTGTAGTCAAGAAAGCGACCAAAGCTACTGCTAAACCAGTTGCCAAGCCAGCCGCTAAGGCAACTAAAGCTGCTGCAAAGCCTGCTGCTAAGTCAGCTGTAAAGGCACCTAAAAAGATTTCTGCCACAAAAGCTGCTGGCATAGATGGACTAGACCTTGATGATGAAGAAGATGATTTAGATCCTGAGGCGATTGTTGCTGAAGCAGATGTAGACGTAATCGTTGCCGAAATTGACGAAACAATCCCTGAAGTTGAAGAAGACGAAGACAAGCCTGTAGTGCCTGAAGGTGCTCTAGTTCTTTCAACTAAAGAAGAAGATGACCTTCAAGTTCAGAGCACAAGCATTACTGGTGCAACTGCTGACCCAGTTAAGGACTACCTAAAGCAAATCGGTAAGGTTGCACTTCTTAACGCTGAGTTGGAAGTTGAACTTGCAAAGAGAATTGAAGCTGGACTTTTCGCGGAAGAGAAACTAGCAACCGATAAGAAGCTAACCAAAGACATGGCTAGAGATCTTCGTTGGGTAGTAAAAGATGGTCAGCGTTCAAAGAGCCACCTACTAGAAGCGAACCTTCGTCTTGTGGTGAGCCTTGCAAAACGTTACACCGGTCGTGGAATGCAATTCTTGGATCTAATTCAAGAAGGAAACCTTGGTTTGATTAGAGCTGTTGAGAAGTTTGACTACACAAAGGGATTCAAGTTCTCTACCTACGCAACTTGGTGGATTCGTCAGGCGATTACAAGAGCGATGGCTGACCAGGCAAGAACAATTCGTATTCCTGTTCACATGGTTGAAGTTATTAACAAACTTTCAAGAGTTCAACGTCAGTTGCTTCAAGACCTAGGTCGCGAACCAACCCCTGAAGAATTAGCACGTGAACTAGACATGACACCTGAGAAGGTTGTTGAAGTTCAGAAGTATGGTCGCGAACCAATCTCTCTTTCAACTCCTCTTGGTGAAGATGGTGACTCTGAATTCGGAGATCTAATTGAAGACACCGAAGCAGTGCAGCCAGCTGACGCAGTTGCTTTCAGAATCATGCAGAGAGAAATCGAAAGACTTCTTGACACACTAACTCCTCGTGAAGCTGCGGTTATTCGTAGCCGTTACGGAATTGGTGATGGAGTAATGAAGACTCTTGACCAGATTGGTGAAGAGCACGGTGTCACTCGCGAAAGAATTCGCCAGATTGAAGCGAAGACCATGTCTAAGCTAAAGCACCCTTCCAGAGCTCAGTGGCTCAGAGACTTCATTAAAGAGAGCTAACCTTTGCGTTATCTACCAGCACTGCTAGTTGGCCGCTTGGTTCGTATTGCGGTTCGATTGGTTAGACCAGGTGGCGGTTCTGCATTGCCTGGTCTTGTGGTCAGCAAGTTAGCACCAAAGCTTGTCTATAAAACACTGAACTCTTTTGAAAAAGGCTTAGTAGTAGTAACTGGCACAGCAGGTAAGTCAACAACTACCAAGATGCTCGTAGCAATTGCTAGAGCTCACGGTCTAAATGTCTTTACTAATCCCTCAACTGCCAACATTGAACAGGGATTCTTCAGCACCATTGTTAGACAGGCAAATCTATTTGGCAAGGTCAAGGCAGACATTGCAATCCTTGAGATGGATGAAGGGCATGCAGCTCAAGTAGTTGAGAAAGTAAAACCTAAGATTTCAGTAATCCTAAATGTGTTTGAAGATCAGTTAGACAGATTTGTTGATCCTGCGTTAGTCAGAGAAAAACTACTTGATGTGGCTTATGCAACCTACGGAACCTTGATTCTCAATGCTGATGATCAGAACTGCTTATTGATTGCAGATGAAGTCAAATCCGATGCTCTTTTCTTTGGGCTTGGCAAAGAGCTTGATGCAAGTGTTGGATCAAGCATGGCTTACGCACCGACCTACCAAGACAGCTTGCCTAGACCTAAAACTGACTGCACAGCACTAACTCTTGAAGATCGCCAACTTGAATTAGAACTTCACGGTGAGAAAACTAGTATCGAGCTACCTAGTAGGGGAGTTCACTTTGCCATGGATGCTTTAGCTGCACTTACAGCAGCTAAGGAAATCCTCGGAGACACTTTTGATTTGAAACTTGCATCCGAGACCTTGAACTCTTTGCCTCCAGTGTTTTCACGAGGAGAAATCAAAGAAGTGAATGGTGAACCTTGCGAATTCATTCTGGTTCAGAACCCAGTGAGTATGCAGTTGAACATCGACAACCTCTCACTTGATCAAGAGCAAGTTTTCTTTGCTATCGGAAGAGATGTCCACGATCCTTCATGGATGTGGACTGTGGACTTCAAGAAGCTAAAGAGAGTTCACACTGTTAGTGGTTTTAACTATGCTGACGCAGCTCTTTTACTTGCCTACAACGACGTTCCTGTTGAATGTGTAGAGCCGGAGTATTTCCAGGCGATTGATTCTTTCTTTGCCCTTGATAGACCTAGTAGTGGAATCAAGACAGTAATCTATAGCGCTGATGCGATGAGAAGAATGCGTAGATATTTAGGCTTCACCGATCCTGAGGATGTGGATCGTGTCTAAAGTAATTCGACTAGCAGCACTATATCCAAACCATTTGAATCTCAATGGTGATTTGGCGAATCTAGCTGTTCTTCAGAAGAGACTTGATTGGCATGGAGTAGAAGCTGAAGTTGTTTATGTTAAGAAATCAACTGACCTTACAAAGTTCGATGTAGTTCTTCTAGGCCATGGTTCAAGAGATGCATGGGCTCAGCTAGAAGACATG
>JBIILH010000097.1:0-3696 GCA_044232765.1 Rhodoluna sp.
TCACCACACATAGCTCTGTCATCGTATTCATCCAAGATCGCGCGGAATCTCTTGTTGATTTCGTGAACACCGTTCTGACCCCAGAAAGGATTCTCAACTTGTAGACGAGCAATAAGTTCTTCTTCTGATTCTTGAGTCTTGATTGCATCAGGTGAATCTTGCCCAGACATTGTTGAGTTGTTTGAAACAACATCAGGTAGTCCATCAACCTTGATCATTCCGTGAGCTACGTCAATACGGAAACCAGCAGCGCCTCTGTCTAACCAGAATCGCAATACTGAATCAAACTCTGCTCTTACCTCTTCGTTCTGCCAGTCAAAGTCAGGCTGAGATGAATCGAAGATGTGTAGGTACCACTGACCTAGAGATCCATCTGGTTCTGTGATTCTGCTCCATGCAGCTCCACCGAATACTGACTCCCAGTTGTTTGGAGGTAGCTCACCGTTTTCACCCTTGCCATCTCTAAAGATGTAGCGAGCACGTTCTTTAGAACCAGGAGCAGCTCTTAGGGCTTCCTGGAACCATACGTGCTGGTCGCTTGAGTGGTTAGGAACTAGGTCAACAATGATCTTCAAACCAAGAGTGTTGGCTCTAGCTACTAGAGCATCAAAGTCAGCAAGGTTTCCGAATAGCGGGTCAATGTCCTTATAGTCAGCGACGTCATAGCCAGCGTCTTTCTGAGGGGACTTGAAGAAAGGGCTGAACCAGATAGCGTCAATGCCTAGCTCAGCTAGGGATTCTAATCTCTGAGTAACACCTTGAAGGTCTCCCATTCCATCGCCGTTGCCATCAGCAAAGGAGCGAGGGTAAATCTGGTAAATAACGCTAGTTCTCCACCATTCGGCGTCTTTTCTAGCGCGTGAGAGCACTTCGTTCGATATTTCAGCCATGTTCTCAAAGTTACGCTAGAAGATAGGCCGAAATGCCTGTGTTTATCAAAATGTAATCGCTTACATTCTCGCTTGCTAGATTTGGTCTAAGGGTCAAATCTGACAAGACTTGTCTCTAGACCTAGATCGCTAAGCCCAAGAACTGGATATTCATGAAATCTGCTCTAGACCTTTTGCCAAGAGGGCTTTACCCTCACCATGACGGATCTGCTCTTTATGTCCCTAACCAGAAGCCGCAGGTGGGCGACAAGATCAAGCTTCGTATCAGAGTTCACTCAGCTCTCGGCAAGATCAAAGAGGTAAGAGTTCGATTCAGTGAATCAGGTGAAGCATTCCCATCTCCACCAGCCAAAGTAGTTTCAACTAAGAATGGCTGGAGCTGGTTAGAGGCAGTTATCACAATGCATAACCCATACATGAACTACAGATGGTTCATTGAGATGGAAGATGGTTCCAGTTACTGGCTAAATGCTAGAGGTCTTACAGAACTAGAAATGCCTGATGTTGAAGATTTCAGAATCAATACTTTCTCTTCTGCTCCTGACTGGGGGAAGAAAGCGGTGATGTATCAGATCTTCCCTGACCGTTTTGCTAAGTCAGAAAGATTGGCAAAGCAAAAACTTCCTAGCTGGGCAATAGCTAAAGAATGGGGAGACAAAGTAATTGGGTCAGGACCTGGAACTAGCGAACAGTTCTTTGGTGGAGACATCTCTGGAATTACAGAACACCTAGATCACCTAAAGGCTTTGGGTGTGACATTGATTTATCTAACTCCAGTATTCCCAGCCAAGAGCAACCATAGATATGACGCATCAAGCTTTGATGAAGTTGACCCACTTCTGGGTGGAGATAAAGCTCTAATTGAATTAGCCGAAGCTGCTCATAAGAAGGGCTTCAAGATTATTGGTGATCTAACTTCTAATCACTCAGGTGCTGCCCATGAATGGTTCAAAGCTTCTTATAAGAAGCCAGGAGCTAAGGAATCTGAGTTCTATTACTTCAGTAATAAGAACAAAGACTACGACTCTTGGTTTGGTGTTCCATCGCTACCTAAGTTCAACTGGAACTCTCAGGAACTAAGAAAGAGATTTATCACTGGCTCTAAGTCAATTGTGGCTAGATGGATCAAGAAGCCATTTGCTATGGATGGTTGGCGCATAGACGTCTCCAATATGACTGGTCGTATTCGTGAAGAAGATATGTATATGGAACTCCAAGTTCTTATTCGTGAATCCATGCAGAAGATAAATCCAGACACAATTCTTCTAGGTGAATACACAGGAGATGCTGCCTACCAAATTCAAGGTGAAGGTTGGCATGGAGCAATGACCTATTACAACTTCACTAAACCTGTTTGGAGATGGTTCTATAACCCAAACGTGAAAGCTGAAGCTGGGTTCCTAGGTATTGGTAAGACAAAGATCAATGGTGTTGAGATGGTGAAACAGCATCTTGATTTCGCTGCAGGTTTCCCATGGCATGTTCGTCTCCACAACATGAACCCTCTAGACACTCATGACATTCCTCGATTCAAAACCTTTGCAATGCCTGGAGCTCAGAAGGTAGCTGCAGGTATGCAATTCACATTCCCTGGTATGCCAGTTATCTGGGCCGGAGATGAGTTTGGTCTTGATGGTCATAACGGAGAAGAGTCAAGAACTCCTATTCCTTGGAATAACGAGAGACCAAACGATAGAACCATGCTTGTCAACTACAAGGCTTTCTCTAAGATCAGAAAAGAGAACAGTGCTCTGCACGATGGCTCAATGAGATTTGTTTATGTCTCTAATGAAGTCATTGCCTATGTTCGTGAGAACAAGAAGCAGACCATCTTGACTGTGGCTACCCGTGGCACAGACACCAATGCTGCTATTGCTTTGGATGCTGTTGCTGGGTTGAAGCAGGCCGAGAATCTCTTTGGTGGAGCCAATCTAACTATTGATGGCAAGGTAGCCAAACTCCCTTCAGATCCACTAACAATCAACATCTATAGGCTCCCTGCAGCTATCTAAGGTTTGCCTATGGTTTGCCTTGGTGGTAATCTCTAACGGTGCCTAAGCCTGTTTATTCAAGGTAGTCACGCCCCGATAGCTCAGTGGTAGAGCACTTCCATGGTAAGGAAGGGGTCGACAGTTCAATCCTGTCTCGGGGCTCTGCGGCGGGGTAGCTCAGGTGGTTAGAGCACACGACTCATAATCGTGGTGTCGCGGGTTCAAGTCCCGCTCCCGCTACCAAGGCCCTTAGGGCTGAAATATCTGCGAAACTTGAGCCATGGTAAATCCAAATGTTCAGGGTAAGAAATACCCAGAAACCAGTCCTTATTTAGTTGGGCGTGAAAAGGTTAGAGAATTCGCTAATGCTGTCTTCTCAACCAACCCAGTCAACCTAGATGTCTTTGCTGCTCAAGCAGCTGGATACACAGATCTAGTTGCTCCGCCTACTTTTGCTGTTGTGATTCAAGAGCGAAGTCTTCCTGCTGTTCTCAAAGACCCTGAAGCTGACATCGACTTTTCTAGAGTTGTGCACGGGGACCAGAGATTCGTATCTGTCAGGCCAATCGTTGCTGGTGATGAACTAACTTCTGTTCTAGAAGTTGCATCAGTTAAATCTCTCGGTGCTCATTCAATGGTTACTTTCAACACTGAAGTATTTGATGCTGAAAAGAAACTTGTATGCACGGCAATCAGCACACTAGTAGTGAGGGGAGAGTAATGACTCACATCAATATTGCTTCTCTAGAAGTAGGTCAAGAAATTGGAAGTCACACCTTCCACTTCACTCGTGATTCTCTAGTTCGATATGCAGG
>JBIILH010000098.1:0-3692 GCA_044232765.1 Rhodoluna sp.
GATCTAAGAATGCTGCTCTAAAGGCTTTGAAGCAGTGGTTGGAACTGTTTGATAAGCCAGGAGCACTAGGAATAGAGATTGTTTCTCTACTAACTGAACCAGGCAAGCTGTTCTCTTCTATTCAAGCTAGAAGAATGCTGGAACTAGCTGATTCTTTGAATGTTCCAGCAGTTCTTACTAACTCCGTTAGATACATCAATCCTGATGATGCTATTACTGCAGACATTCTTGATGCTGCAAGATTCCTAGAACCTCTAGGAAAGTTTGAACCCCAACCTAATGCTCAAGCATGGTTAAAACCTAAGGCTCTAATGCAACAGGTTGCATTAGAGATAACAGAAGACCGCAAGCGAGCAAGAAAGCTTATTGCTGACACTTCCCTACTAGCTGATCTATGCAGGTTAGATCCTGTTTCGGATTGTGGTTGGGGTAAAGCTAAGACTCCTGAGAAAGAAGCACTGGGTATTGAAGGTAATCCTTTTGAAGTTTTGTTTGAAAAAGTTCAATCAGGTGTGAACTGGAGATACGGTTCTGTATCGGGTAAGCAAAGAACAAAGATTCAACATCGGTTGAGTCAAGAGTTGATAACTATCAACAAGTTAGGCTTCGCTACCTACTTTCTAACTGTTGCTGATGTTGCTCAGATGATTAGGGACATGAACATCAGGATTGCTGCTCGCGGTAGCGGTGCTGGGTCTTTAGTGAACTACCTCTTAGGCATCTCTGGCGTTGACCCTATTGAGCATGATCTTCTCTTTGAAAGATTCTTATCTGTTGAAAGATCTTCTCTACCTGATATCGACATAGATGTTGAATCAGCCAGAAGACATGACATCTATAGAGCTATCTTCAAAAGATATGGCTCTAAGCGAGTGACATTGCTCTCTATGCAATCAACCTATCGAGGCAGAGGAGCTATGAGAGATAGTGCTCTGGCTCTAGGCATAGATCCTGACCAAGTTGATGATATTGCTTCTAGCATGTGGCGATTCAGTGCTAGTAGCTTCCGTAATGCTTTGAATGTGAAGCCTGAGTTAGCTGAGTTTGCCCAAGCAGTGGAGCATGACAGGAAGATGAACCTGTTAGTTGATATGACTGAGCGGTTAGACCGTATTCCAAGACATATCTCCATGCATCCTTGCGGAGTTATCTTGGGAGATCTAACTCTCCCTCTACTAACACCTGTTGAACCTAGCGGCATGGGATTACCTATGAGTCAGTTCGATAAAGACGACATGGATCCGATGGGATTACTAAAGCTAGATGTTTTAGGTGTTCGTATGCAGTCCACTATGGCTTATGCAGTTAGTGAGATAAAGAGAGTTAGAGGTGTATCTCTAGATCTAGATAACATCCCTAAAGATGATGCTGATACTTTCAAGGCAATTAGAACAACCAACACCCTTGGTGTCTTCCAGATTGAATCTCCTGGTCAAAGAGAGCTAACCGGTAAGCATCAACCAACAGTATTCAATGACCTAACTATTCAGATCTCTTTGTTTAGACCAGGGCCTATGAAGGGCAACATGATTGCCCCTTACCTAGATAGAAGACATGGCTTTGAAAAGGCAGAGTATCTACACCCTGACCTAAAGCCAATCCTTAGTGAAACCTATGGGGTTGTTATCTTCCATGAGCATGTTCTACGCATCCTCCACACCATGACTGGTTGTGGGTTAGCTAGAGCAGATGAACTAAGAAGATCTTTAGAAAAGCCAGGAACAGCTAGAGACATTGAGAACTTCTTTAGAGAAGCTGCAGCTAAACGAGGTTATTCAAAAGTAGTTATCGATAAGGTCTGGGATGTCTTGGCAGGGTTTGGTTCCTTTGGCTTCTGTAAGGCTCATGGAGCAGCTTTCGCTATGCCTACCTATCAATCAGCATGGCTAAAGACTCACTTCCCTGCTGAGTTCCTAGCCGGGTTACTGACCCACGATCCAGGTATGTATCCAAGAAGACTGCTGGTTACAGAAGCGAGAAGACTTGGTGTGAAATTACTGCCGATAGATATCAACAAGTCAAGTAAAGAATTCCATGTTGAAAGACTTAGCCCCACTGAAACAGCTATCAGAATGTCTTTTGTTGACCTGCAGGGTGTTAGCGAAACAGAGGTAACTAGGTTTATTGCTAATCAGCCTTATGAGAACCTAACTGACTTCTATCTAAGAGCTAAGCCAACTAGAAGAAGTTTTGAAAGGTTAGCTCTTATCGGCGCTTTTGATGATCTAACTAAATCATCGACAGAAGCCATTACCCGAGGAGACATCCTTGCTCGAGTTAAAGAACTCAATGCCATCAAGGTAAGACCTGATGAAGAGAGTGCTGATTCTTTGTTCTTTGGTTCTTGGAAAGAAGTTCTTCCTCAAGGTAACCCTGAACCTAGTGTTGATGACAAGGTAAACACTGAGATGTCTCTCCTAGGCATGGATCTAACCCAACATGTCTTAGAGAAGTATCGACCGATGCTTGATGAGCTCGGTGTTGTTTTAGCATCTGAGCTAAACACGATTAGAAACAAGACCAATGTCTTGGTAGCTGGTGTTCGTATTGCAACTCAAACTCCCCCAATGAGATCTGGTAAGCGTGTTGTCTTTATCTCTCTAGATGATGGCTCTGGTGTTTCTGATTCAACCTTCTTTGATGAAGCTCAACAGAAGTGCTCTCACTTGTTGTTCAACACTAAGTTGATGCTGATTGGTGGCAAGGTTAGAAGAACTGGCATCAAGGGGGTTTCCATCATGGCTGAGAACGCTTGGCGTTTAGATGAGCTATGGAATGAATGGCTGACTAAAAGAGAAAAGGCACCTGATCTCTCAGATGCCTCTTCACTAGAAGTTGTTTAGTCTCTGTTGAAGATTGAGAGAAGTCTCAATACTTCGATGTATAGCCAAACCATAGTTACTAGAAGACCGAATGCAGCTTTCCATTCGTATTCTCTAGGAAGACCAGTAGCAGCTCCCTGAGCAATGTCTTCGAAGTCAAGGTTTAGTGTGAAGGCTGCAAGGCCTACTCCTAGAAGACCAGCTAGCCAACCGAACTGAGTTCCGTAGATACCTGAAGATCCAGTAACCATGCTGATGATGAAGTTAACTAGAGCAAAACCTGCATAACCAATAAGAGCGAAGGTCATAACTCTTGTGAAACGAGAGTTAACTTTGACCCAACCCATTGAGTAAGCAGTGAACATCGCTCCTGCTGTTGTAAGAGTTCCGATAACAGCGTTCATTACGATGCCTGGATACATAGCTTCGAAGAAGAATGAAATTGCACCAATGAAGATACCTTCGATTACCGCGTAGGCAACTACTGCGCCTGGGCGGATCTTCTTAGAGAAGGTAATCCACATGGCTAGACCAAGGGCTACGAATACTGCTGGAAGCATTAGTCCCTGAACTACTGGAACGTTCCAGGCAATAAAGGCACCGGTTAGAAGAAGAGCGAAGAGACCAGCAATCTTGATTGCTGTTCCTCCAACAGTCATCTTCTGTGAAGTAACAATTGAATCGAACTGTGCATCTACTTCAGCCTGGTTCTGACGAATAGTGTCTGGAAGCATGCGGTTCATTACTGGGTTATGTGAATTCATGTCTCTATCCTAGTTTTCTTGTGTTCTCTTATGGGATTTACTTAGCCTTTTCAGCAAATTCTAAGAGAATTGCTGTTGTTCCTGAAGCTCCAACTCTGGAAGCTCC
>JBIILH010000025.1:0-10913 GCA_044232765.1 Rhodoluna sp.
AAGCCTGGGGATCCGGGAATCGAATGTTTGCAACGCGATCTCTCTCACGAACATCATCAAGCGAACTAAGTAGTTTCTCCGCTCTCTTGTTCATCTGATGAGCTGCAGATGCCTTAGATGCTTTCGCTCCAAACTTTGCAGCTTGAAGTTGAAGAACAGACGCCTTCTTTTCCGCAATTGCACGATCACGCTTACGACGCTCTTCATCGGCCTCACGTTGCTTTAGGTATGCTCGCCATCCCATGTTGTAGATATCGATGACCCCGCGGTTAGCATCAAGATAGAAAACCCGGTTAACTGTCTCTTCAACGATGTCTATGTCGTGACTGATAACAATCAGTCCGCCCTGGTAACCCTTTAAGAACTCTCTTAACCAAATAATACTGTCAGCATCTAAGTGGTTAGTCGGCTCATCCAGAATCATCGTTGTTGCATCGGAAAAAAGGATTCGAGCTAACTCAATTCTTCTGCGCTGTCCACCTGAGAGTGTTCCAATAGGTTGGCTGAGTACGTTTGGCTTTAGCCCAAGGTTACTTGCAATAGCTGCAGCTTCAGCTTCCGCAGCGTAACCTCCATTGGCCTGGAACTCGTTCTCAAGTCTCTCGTAACGCTCCATAGCCTTGTCATAGACAGCCTCATCAACTGAACCCATCTGCTCTCTAGTAGCTTCAAGCTTCTTCAAGATGGTGCCTAGGCCTCTAGCGTTGAGAATTCTATCGCTGGCTAATTCTTCAAGGTCACCAGTTCTAGGGTCTTGGGGAAGGTAACCAATCTCCCCGATTCGCTCTACAGTGCCATTACTTGGTTGGAAATCTCCAGCTATAACCTTGGTCAAAGTGGTTTTTCCTGCACCGTTGCGACCTACAAGACCGACTTTGTCGCCTTTAGATACTTGGAAATTCACCCCAGACATCAACACTCTTGCACCAATGGTTATCTCAAGTTCACGCACGTTAATCATGACGGAACTCCAATTGGTGGTTGATTTGAATGGAAACCAAATTTGGCTTCATGTACTAGCCTACAATTAAGAAAACCCTCAGGCATGAAAGGCCACCAAGTGAGCATTGCACAAACCAGGAACCTAACCTTCATCGATACCGTCATCTCTCGTTCAAGAGTCTCAGATGTCGCTCTAGTTTCAGCTGGTGTTTTGATCACTGCTATAGCGGCTCAGATTTCTATTCCTGCTCTTCCTGTTCCTTTCACCCTTCAGACTCTTGCAGTTCTCTTGATTGGTGCAACTTACGGAGCAGCACGTGGAGCCATGACAATGGGTGTTTACGCTCTTGTTGGTGTTCTAGGAGCTCCAGTATTTGCCGAAGGTAACAGCGGACTAGCAGTTCTATTCAGCGCTAGAGGCGGATTCATTATTGGTTTTATCTTCGCAGCAGCACTTATAGGTCGCATGGCTGAACTTAAGTGGAGCTCTAACGTACTAAAGATGGCTGCAAGCTACGTCCTAGGATCCATAGCAATTTACGCCATTGGTATTCCGGTTCTAGCAATGGTTGCGTTCTCATCAGATTTGATTGCAGCAACTGTTGCAATGTCACCATTCTTTATCTGGGACGCTGTCAAGGCCGTTATTGCTGGAGCACTTCTACCCTTAGCGTGGGCAGTAGTTAAATCAATAAAGAAATAACTAGATCGCGAAACCAATCGCGCGCATTTGTTCTTTACCGTCATCAGTAATTAGCTCTGGTCCCCATGGTGGCATCCACACCCAGTTGATTCTGAAAGCTTCCACTACACCATCAAGTGCCATGCCCATTTGCTCTTCAATCACGTCTGTGAGAGGACATCCTGCTGATGTGAGAGTCATGTGGATTAGCAATGCATCATCTTCTGACTTCTTTAGGTCATAGATCAAGCCAAGGTCAACAATGTTGACACCGATTTCAGGATCGATTACTTCCTTGATAGCTTCAAGTACTTGGTCGTACTTTTCAGGCGATAGGTCTAGTTCAGTCAAGTCTTAGGCCTTTACGTAACGGTCGTAACCTTCAGCTTCAAGCTGGTCAGCAAGTTCTGCTCCACCCTGCTCGGCTACCTTGCCATCAACGAATACGTGTACGAAGTCAGGCTTGATGTACTTCAAGATTCTTGTGTAGTGGGTGATCATCAAAACACCTAGGTCGTTGTCCTTGTGTGCTCTGTTTACTCCTTCAGAAACAATCTTTAGTGCGTCAACGTCAAGACCTGAGTCTGTCTCATCGAGAATTGCAAAGCGAGGCTTTAGAAGCTCTAGCTGCAAGATTTCGTGACGCTTCTTCTCTCCACCAGAGAATCCCTCATTAACATTTCTCTCTGAGAATGTTGAATCAATCTTTAGGTTGCCCATTGCTTCACGAACATCCTTAATCCATGTTCTAAGAGCAGGTGCTTCACCAGTAACAGCTGTCTTAGCAGTTCTTAGGAAGTTAGAAACGGAAACGCCTGGGATCTCAACTGGATACTGCATAGCTAGGAACAATCCAGCCTTAGCTCTTTCGTCAACGCTCATTTCTAGAACGTTCTCTCCATCCAGAAGAATCTCACCCTGAGTGACTGTGTACTTTGGGTGACCTGCGATTGAGTAAGCAAGAGTTGATTTGCCTGAGCCGTTAGGGCCCATCACAGCGTGTATCTCGCCGCTATTGATAACTATGTCAACACCCTTGAGGATTTCCTTAGTGCCCTGATCTGTCTCAACAGTTACGTGTAAGTTCTTTACTTCTAAAGTTGCCATGATTTCCTTTTGACCTAAGCCTGTTCGTATTCGATAAAAACTTCGCCGTTTTCGACTAGTACTTCATAAACTCCAACTGGTTCGAAAGCTGGAAGAGTTAGCGGAGCTCCTGTTTCAAGAGAGAACTTTGCTCCGTGTGCCCAGCATTCGATTGTCTCGTTATCAACGAAGCCTTCACTTAGAGAAATCTCTCCGTGAGAACACTTGTCATCTAATGCGTGGAACTCTCCATTAGGGCTCTTAACAATTGCAATTGGGTGATCACCAATCTTTACGCGAAGTGCTCTACCAGGCTTGATGTCATCAACGCCACAGATTCGAATTGCCATTATTTGCTCCCTAGTTTCTCTTCTAAGACTTTGGTTAGTCGTTCAACAAGTTCAGGCACAGCTGTTCGCTGCAAAACGTCAACCAAGAAGCCAAGAACAACAAGTCTTCTCGCTTCATCGACAGAGATACCTCTGGCCTGTAAGTAGAACAACTGCTCATCATCGAATCTTCCTGATGCACTTGCGTGCCCCGCTCCTTCGATCTCACCGGTTTCAATCTCAAGGTTAGGAACTGAATCAGCTCTCGCTCCATCAGTTAGAAGAAGGTTTCTGTTCAGTTCGTAGGTGTCAGTACCTTCGGCAACAACACGAATGAGAACATCACCGATCCAAACGGTGTGAGCCTTGTTACCCTGCAGAGCACCCTTGTAGGTAACTCTTGACTTGCAGTTAGGAGCAGCGTGATCTACGAATGGTCTATTTTCGATGTGTTGGCCAGCGTCAGCAAAGTAAACACCGTTCATCTCAACTTCAGCTCCAGGACCTGTGAAGGTCGTAACTGGAGTGATTCGAATTAGATCTCCGCCAAATGAAGCTACTGAGTGCTTTAGGAAAGAGTTTCTTCCAAGTTTTGAGAAGTGTGCAGAAACATGGGCAGAACCTTTATCCCAATTCTGAACAGAAACTAGATTCAGCTTTGCTTCATCCTGAACATCGATCTCAAGAATCTCGGCAAGGACTCCGTGTCCTGCGTGTTCGAAAACGAGAGTTGCGTTACTAAACTTCTTTGCAATTACTAAAACGTGAAGTGCCGAAGCTTGAGAACCAGATCCCGTGATGTCGATAACGAATGGTTCAGAAAGCTCCGCACTGTCTGCAATCTCGACAAGCAAAGTTTTACTTGCGTTGGTGTATGCAGCTGCAGCTACTTTGTCTTCAGGAACGCCTATGGTACCAACGCGCGGGTCAGTGCTTTCAATCCAAGAAACAATTACACCATCAGCAGCACCGAAAGAAACCTCTGACTCGTATTCGCCTAGAACGTCAGCATCTAAACCTTTTAGCTGTTCTGTTTGTAGATAGCGCCATAGATCCTGCAGTGGAGAAACTGCTTCAAAGTCTGAAACTGACTTAGAACGTGGTCTATCACTTCTGATTTGAAGTGGAACGAAAGAGCCGTGCGTATGCTCTGCAAGACCGTGCTGTGCCGGCGTTTGTGAATCTGACATTAACCGACTGCGCCTTCCATTTGCATTTCAATGAGCTTGTTTAGCTCGAGAGCATATTCCATTGGAAGTTCCTTTGAAATAGGTTCGATGAAACCACGAACAATCATTGCCATAGCTTCATCTTCTGCTAGACCTCTTGATTGCAAGTAGAAGAGCTGCTCATCGCTCACTCTTGAAACAGTTGCTTCGTGACCCATAGAAACATCGTCTTCGCGAACGTCAACTGCTGGGTAAGTATCGCTTCTTGAAATTGTGTCAATCAATAGAGCATCACAACGAACTGTGTTTGCTGAATGATGTGCTCCAGGGTTGACTCTGATCTCACCTCGGTAAGAAGTTCTTCCACCTGCACGAGCAATTGACTTAGAGACAATTGATGAAGATGTGTAAGGAGCAAGGTGAATCATCTTTGCTCCAGCGTCTTGATGCTGGCCTTCACCAGCGAAAGCAACTGAAAGGGTTTCACCTCTTGCGTGCTCTCCAGCAAGAATTACTGCAGGGTACTTCATGGTGACCTTTGAACCAATGTTTCCATCAATCCATTCCATAGTTGCACCCTCGTGAGCTACAGCTCTCTTGGTTACAAGGTTGTAGACGTTGTTAGACCAGTTCTGAATAGTTGTGTAGCGAACGCGTGCGTTCTTCTTCACAATGATTTCAACTACAGCAGAGTGAAGTGAGTCGCTCTTGTAGATAGGAGCTGTACATCCCTCGATGTAGTGAACGTATGAACCTTCATCTGCAATGATCAACGTTCTCTCGAACTGACCCATGTTCTCTGTGTTGATGCGGAAGTATGCCTGAAGTGGAATCTCTACTCTCACACCCTTTGGCACGTATACAAATGAACCACCAGACCAAACTGCAGTGTTAAGAGCAGCAAACTTGTTATCCCCTGCCGGAATAACCGTTCCGAAGTACTCTTGGAAAATCTCAGGGTGTTCTTTCAATGCAGTGTCAGTGTCCATGAAGATAACGCCTTGACGCTCTAGTTCTTCATTGATCTGGTGGTAAACAACTTCAGATTCATACTGAGCTGCAACACCAGCTACAAGTCTCTGACGCTCAGCTTCAGGAATACCTAGCTTCTCGTAAGTGTTCTTGATTTCTTCTGGAAGTTCTTCCCATGTACCAGCTTGCTTTTCTGTTGAACGAACGAAGTACTTGATGTTGTCGAAGTCGATGCCGCTTAGGTCTGATCCCCAAGTAGGCATTGGCTTCTTCTGGAAGTATGAGAAACCTTTGAGTCGCATGTCCAGCATCCACTGTGGCTCAGATTTGAGGTTAGAAATGTCTGAAACTACCTCAGTGTTAATGCCTCTTCTAGCGCTTTGACCAGCGGCGTCAGTGTCAGACCAACCAAACTCGTAGATCCCAAGGCTGTCTAGCTCTGGACGTTCAATGGCGGACTCTGGCATTGCGACCTCTTTCTGAAAGGTGTTGAGGAACAAGTTTGCAACATGAAAAAGATGTTTAGGTGAAAGACCCAGCCTTCTCAGACTCTTTTATGGTTTCGGGACTAGTCTAAGTTTATCCAAACGTTACCTAAAGCGTAACCCCAGCTACGTAAAAGAAAGAGCATGTCTTGATCGACAAATTGTTTGGCAGTCACAGAATCCGCCTTTACGCGTGGCTTTCTCTAGTCAGTCAGATTCTTATTGTTGTCACCGGTGGCGCTGTTCGACTAACCGGTTCAGGTCTTGGCTGTCCTACTTGGCCTGAATGCGAACCTGGTTCGCTTGTTAATGTTCCTGAGCAAGGAATTCATGGAGTCATTGAATTTGGAAATAGATTGCTAACCTTCCTGCTTCTGTTCATTGCTCTAGCAACATTTATCACGGTAATGAGACTCAAGAGGGGTCATCGCAAGGGATTGTTCTGGACTTCTCTAGGACTTGGTCTTGGTATCATCGCTCAAGCAGTCCTGGGTGGAATAACCGTTCTAACTGGCTTGAACTCCTGGATTGTCGGTGCTCATTTCCTCGTATCTATGGTGCTGATCTCGATTGCTACCTTCTTGGTTTGGTATGCCAAAGGACGCAGAAGACTTGACCCGAGCAAGTTTCTCTCTTTGATTTCATTGATTATCGTCCCTACAGCAATAGCGGTGATCACAATCGGAGTAGTTCTTACTGGTTCAGGACCACATGCCGGAGACGCCGACACCCCTAGAAACGGCTTAGATTCAGAAATTTGGTCTCATTACCATTCCTACCCTGCCTATCTTCAGCTGTTTCTAGCTGTACTTCACTCGTTCCTTAGGTTCCGACTCACAGGCTTAGCCTCCGCTAAGTATTCGTTGGCGTTTGTGGCTGTCATAAGTTCCCAAGCCCTTTTAGGTCTTATACAAACCTGGACTGGGCTACCTGAAGTGCTAGTAGCCCTGCACATGCTCGGAGCATCGGTTCTAGCCAGCATGACCACATACCAAGCCCTATTGAATAAGGCAGTCACAGGTATCAAATGAGCTCGATTTTCTGGTTTAGACGAGATCTAAGGCTTCAAGACAATGAAGCACTAGTTGCAGCTTTCTCCGAGCCAGGCGGTGTTGCAGGTGTCTACAAGCTTGTTAAGGCAGATTACTTGAGCCTTGAGGGAATAAGGCAGCATAGCCTTTCTGAAGGACTCAGGTCTCTAAGTCAAGACATGGGAAACGCCCTTCACATCATCGAATCAGGCTCAATTGAGGCATTTGCTGAAGCATTACTCGCTTCTTGCCTAGAAATAGAGTCAAAAGTCGTATTTGCAGCAGAATCATTCGAACCTAAAGGCATGAAAGAACAGGATTTTGTTGCTAAGTTCCTTGAACCTAAGGGGATTTCTTTGCGCTTGGTGGGGTCAGCTTACGCTGTGAGACCTGGCACAGTAAGAAAGCCAGATGGCACTAATTATCGTGTTTATACACCTTTTTACAAGGCTTGGGTGAACCTGGCCGACGTAGCTCCAAAAAGGCTTCCAAGTGACTTGAAATGGCTGAAAATCAAGCAGAATACAGAGATTCCGGTCCCTACCAAGAGCTCTCCTATCAAGGTAATTGCAGGTGAAGCTTTTGCCTTGAGAACCTTTGAGAGATTCAAGGACAGAGCTCTAGACGACTATGACCAACAGCGAAATAGGGCCGATCTAAGCGGAACATCGCATCTTTCTCATGCTCTAACTCATGGCGAAATTCACCCTAGAACCCTGTTGGCAGAACTTGGCGATTCTCCGGCTCATGAAGTCTTCCGCAAGGAAATAGCCTGGCGAGAGTTCTACGCTGATGTTCTTTTCCACTACCCTCACACAGTCGATGACTACTACGAACCAAGGTTCAAGAAGCTTAGGTATGACTTTGGTTCAGTTGCAGATGCCAAGTTTGTCGCTTGGTGCAAGGGCGAAACAGGCTTCCCGATGGTAGATGCCGGTATGCGTCAGTTGTTGGCTGAAGGTTGGATGCATAACCGTGTTCGCATGATTGTGGCTTCTTTCCTCGTCAAAGACCTTCATTTGGAGTGGACATTAGGCGCAGATCACTTCGAAAAGCATTTGAGTGATTTTGACCCAGCCTCCAACTCTCATGGCTGGCAGTGGACTGCTGGTTGCGGCACGGATGCGTCGCCCTACTACCGAATCTTCAATCCAATCCTCCAGGGTCTCAAGTTTGATCCAAATGGTGATTATGTGCGTAAGTACGTCCCTGAACTAAGGCACTTAGAGGGCTCTTCAGCGCATGAACCTTGGGAAGTCTTTGATGGTTATTCAGAGGGCTATCCAGCGCAGATTGTCGACCACAACACAGAACGTAATGAATCTTTGGCTCGCTTAGAGGAACTCAAGAACCTTTAGATTTAGAGAACAGGTACGAAAACCAGCGGATCTACACCGATTGCTATAAACAATACGGTCAAATATGTGATTGAGAAGTGAAAGAGCTTCATAGGGTTCTTGACTTCGCCAGCATTAGTTTTTTGTTGAAGGAAATGGGCTTCGATAATGAACCAAACTCCCCCAGCCAAAGCTGTTAAAGAGTAAATAAGCCCCATTGGGTGGACAGGTATCAAAAGAAGGGTTGAAGCAACCATTGCGTAGCTGTAGATGAGAATCTGGCTAGCTACCTTCTTCGGATCAGCTACCACTGGCAGCATTGGCACCCCAGCAGCCTTGTAATCAGCTAGGTATTTGATGGACAGAGGCCAGTAATGCGGTGGGGTCCATAGGAAAATCATCAGGAACAGGACAGCTGCAGACCAGGTAACTGTGCCCATAACTGAACTAAAACCGATTAGGACAGGCATGGCTCCGGCTGCTCCACCCCAAACGATGTTCTGGGAGGTTCTTCTCTTTAGTAGAAGAGTGTAAACAAAGATGTAGAAAAGCTGGGCTGATAGAGCCAAAGCAGCGCTTAGCCAGTTCACCAGCAGTCCTAGCCATAGAACTGAAAGAATACCGATTGTAAAAGCAAAGATTTGAGCCTCAAGTTTGTTTAGTTCACCTGTAACCAAAGGCCTTTTCTGTGTTCTGCCCATGATTTTGTCGATGTCAGTGTCAATGATGCAGTTGAAGGCATTCGCTGACCCAGCACTTAGAGCTCCACCCACCAATGTGGCTAGAACTAGCCAAAGGTTAGGTATTCCCTGCTGAGCTAGAATCATGACTGGAACAGTTGTGATCAGGAGCAATTCAATAACCCTTGGCTTGGTTAGAGCCAGATATGCGGCAGCCTTTCTACCAAAAGAGATAGATTCTTTTGGAGCTGATGGGATGAGGGTTTCCGAGGATGTCATTGGCTCTAGTCTAAGCGAAACAGTCTCTTCCGTTACATATCCGTAATCAAATGCGACACGGGTATAGACTTCAAAGGCACTAAAAACAAGCCAGTTAACTCTTATTTTCGGGCTTTAGTTGCTAAAAAACGGCAAGGTTGCCGATGAAGAGAATTCATACAGAGACGAAAGAGAGATTGCTGTGTCACTAATCTGGGACAACATCGATTCAAAGTCAGTTGACACTGCCCGTGTTCTAGCTGCAGATGCCGTAGAAAAAGTAGGAAACGGACATCCTGGTACCGCAATTTCCCTAGCTCCAGTTGCTTATCTCCTATTCCAGAAGGTAATGACACACGATCCAGAAGATGAGAAGTGGACTGGTAGAGACAGATTCATTTTGAGTGTTGGTCACTCTTCACTAACTATTTACAATCAGCTTTATCTAGCAGGCTACGGCCTTGAATTAGATGACATCAAATCTCTAAGAACTTGGGGTTCAGCAACTCCTGGTCACCCAGAGTATGGACACACTAAAGGTGTTGAAATCACAACTGGTCCACTAGGACAAGGTTTGGCTTCAGCTACGGGTTTTGCTTACGCCGCAAGATTCGAACGTGGGCTTTTTGATCCGGAAACACCAAAGGGTGAATCTGCCTTTGATCACTTTGTTTATGTCATCGCAGGTGACGGAGACATGCAAGAAGGTGTTACTAGCGAAGCTGCGTCACTAGCAGGCCACCAACAACTTGGAAACCTTGTAGTGATCTATGACTCCAACCAGATTTCAATTGAAGATGACACCAACATTGCTTTCACCGAAGACCTAACCAAGAGATATCAGTCATATGGTTGGCACACACAAACTGTTGACTGGAAGAAGACAGGCAACTACAAAGAAGACATTGCTGAACTCTATGCTGCGATTGAAGCAGCGAAAGCAGAAACAGCTAAGCCGTCTCTAATTACTCTTCGCACAATTATTGGTTGGCCTTCGCCTAAGAAGCAGAACACTGGAAAGATTCACGGTTCAGCACTTGGTGCCGAAGAACTTGCTGGTCTAAAGACTGCTCTAGGTTTTGATCCTGAAAAAACTTTTGAAGTACTTCCAGAAGTAATCGAACACACAAGATCGAACGCCGCTTCGCGAGCAGCTGCGGCTCGTGCATCTTGGCAAGCAAAGTTTGATGCATGGGCATCTACAAATCCTGACAAGAAGAAGCTGTACGACAGAGTTCAGTCAGGCCAGACTCCGAAAGAACTTGCATCTGCTCTCCCAGTTTTCGAAGGTGGAACAGAAATCTCTACTCGTTCAGCAAGCGGAAAAGTAATCAGCGCAATCGCTGCAGTTATGCCAGAACTTTGGGGTGGATCAGCTGACCTTGCAGAGTCAAACAACACCACAATCGAAGGTGCCAAATCATTCGTACCTGCTGAATGGTCAACACACGAATGGACTGGTAACCCTTACGGTCGTGTTCTTCACTTCGGTATTCGTGAGCACGCTATGGGTGCGATTCTGAACGGCATCGTCTTGCACGGTAACACACGTGCATTCGGTGGAACCTTCTTGATCTTTAGCGACTACATGAGACCTGCAGTTCGTTTAGCCGCTCTTATGAAGGTGCCTTCAATTTTTGTTTGGACTCACGACAGCGTCGCTCTGGGTGAAGATGGACCTACACACCAGCCAGTTGAACAGCTTGCGACACTTAGAGCTATTCCAGGTCTAGACATAGTTCGTCCAGGTGACGCCAACGAAGTTGCTTACTCTTGGAAGACAATTCTTGAACGCAGAGAAAACCCAGCAGGCATCGCGCTAACTAGACAGAACATTCCTGTGTTCAAGCGCGGTCAAGCTGATGCAACTGGTGCAGTATTCGCATCAGCTGAGAACACCTCAAAGGGTGCCTACACACTTATCGATGCTTCCAACTCGAAG
>JBIILH010000099.1:0-3581 GCA_044232765.1 Rhodoluna sp.
CCAAGAATCTCCATCGCCCGCTTCACTCTTTGGCCTGCTGCAACAGCTGCCTGAGCTGATCTCATGAGGTTAGCGTTATCGAAGTTTGCCAGTCTGTTTTGTTTACCTCGAACTTCTCGCCTCACACGAAGTTCTTCATACTTTAGAACCACTCCGTGAGCTCCTACGTGCTTGAGGATTTCAACAATGGCATCGCCCTCTCGAACTACAACTCGATAGACGCCACGAGCTTCTCGAACCTTTGCAAATACATCTAGTCTTCTCGCGATACCAACCAGAGCCATAGCAGCTTCATTACCTGGTGCTGTGATTTCTAAAGTTGCTGATCGGCCTGGGTCAGTTAGTGAACCGTGAGCCAGAATTGCCCCTCGCCAAACGGCTTCTGCATCTGCTTTGCTTCCGGAAACAAGAGCGGCAGGCAGACCTCTTACCGGACGGTTCTTGGTATCGATTAGTCCAGTCTGACGAGCCAGAATTTCAGCATTCTCAGTTACCTTGATTCGGTAATGAGCGGTCTTTCTAATTCCACCTGCTGAGATAACAGCTAGCTCGCTATCAACACCATAGACCTCATGAAGATCTTTACTTACTCTTCGAGCAAGTTGTGCGGTATCAACTTCAACCTCGACCACGATTCTCCCTGCAACAAGATGTAGACCGCCACAAAAACGAAGAATTGTCGCAAGCTCTGCAGCACGCACGGTGCTCTTAGTTACTTCGACTCTTGCGAGTTCATCCTTAAGTTCAGCTGTTAAAGCCATTACTACTCTTTCCCTAGATCTCTATGCTTAATGCTTACTTCAATGCCTTCTAAGGCTGAAAGTCTTTTGGCTAATTCAATTGCCGTGGCAACAGAGCGATGCTTTCCACCTGTGCAACCAATACCTATTGAAACTCTTCTGCGGTTCTCTCTTTGGAAACCTTCGAGCACTGGTTTAAGAGAAGCAACATAGTTGCTGATAAATTCCTCAGCACCTTCTTGATTGAGAACATAATCAGAAACTTGTTTGTCTTCTCCGTTGAATGGTCTTAGCTCTTCGTTCCAGTAAGGGTTCGGAATGAATCTCATGTCAGCAATCAAATCGGCGTCACTTGGAGCTCCATACTTGAATCCGAAACTCTGGATCATAAGTTTTAGTTCATTGCTTTGTCCTACAGAGAAATTCTCTGCTATTTTTGCCCCTAACTGGTAAATGTTTAGGTCGCTACTATCAATAATCAAATCTGCTTGCTCACGAAGTGGCAGTAGTCGTGATCGCTCAGAGGCAATGCCGTCAGATATTGTTCCATCACCTTGAAGTGGATGAGGTCTACGAACTTGTTCAAACCTCTTTACTAGAGTTGCGTCATTAGCCTCTAGGAAAAGTACTTGCACCTCAATGTTGCCACTCTGCATGTCAGTGATGTAGCCAGAAAGATCTTCGAAGAAACCACCGCCACGTGCATCAATAACCACAGCTAACCTGGGTAGCTCTTTGTCCGCCGTAGCAAATAGTTCAGCCATTGGTTTGAGCATTTGTGGCGGAAGATTGTCGACTACGTACCAGTCCATGTCTTCAAGGGCATTGGCTACAGTGGAGCGTCCAGCACCAGACATCCCAGTTACCACTAGTAACTCGTATGACTTAGATCTATTCAACATGGGCCTTTCGACTGCTTAGAGATAACTCTAACCAATTTGCGACACGCCCGAGTTCCATATTGGAAATTGGCTCTGGACTTCTAATCCTTATCTTTCAGACGTTCAGCGATTAGTGCTGCCAATACAGGCCCTATGCCAGCCACCTCGGCTATTTCTTCTACGCTTGCTAGCTTCAGGCGTTTAGCCGAGCCGAACCTTCTCAGCAGGGCTGAAACCCTCTTATCGCCTAGACCCTCAATAGAGCCAAGCTCTGTGGCAATGCTCGATTTCCTCTGTGCTCGCTGGGCGGTGATGGCAAACCGGTGCGCTTCATCTCTAATTCTTTGAAGTAGGAATAAGGCTTCAGATCCTCTTGGCAAGATGACTGGAAATGGATTGTTTGGTAGCCAGATTTCCTCTAGACGCTTTGCTAAACCAATCACTGCGATGTCCTTTATCCCCGTGTCAGCTAGAGCCTTAGCTGCGGCATTGACCTGAGGTTGTCCACCATCAACAATTAGCAAGCCAGGTCTATAGCTGAACTTGTTGTCATTGTCTTCAACTCCATCCGCTAGATACTTCAATCTCCTGGTCAGGGTTTGATAGATCGACTCTGTGTCATCACTTGAGGTTTCGATGTTGAACTTCCGGTATTGACTCTTCTTTGACAAGCCATCTTCGAAAACCACCATTGATGCAACGATTCCAGTTCCACCAAGATGAGAGACGTCGAAACATTCGATTCGAAGCGGTGCTGTTTCTAGATTCAGAGCTTTCTGAATCTCTGCCAATGCTTCCGATCTAGCTGTGAAGTCAGCAGTTCTTCTTAGCTTGTATAGACCGAGAGCGTGCTTGGCATTTGTAAGAGCGGTTTCTGCAAGTGCTCTTTTGTCGCCGCGTTGAGGTATACGAAGGTCAACCTTAGCTCCTCTAATTCCTGATAGCCACATACCTAAAGCTTCGGAGTCAGCAGGAAGAACAGGAACTAGAACTTCCTTAGGAACATCACTAGCGAAGGTTGCATCCTTGCCATAAACGTTTTGCAAGAGATACTCAACTAGCTCTGATTGATCTCGCTCTAGTTCCTTGTCAACCACCCAACCCATGACACCGCGTATACGTCCGCCTCGAACTCTGAACAGACTTACAGCCGCTGCAAGTTCGTCATCAGCAATGCCAAATAGATCAGCATCAGTTTGGTCTGTGAAGACAACGGTGCTTTTTTCAAGGACTGTGTCTAAGGCAATGATGCTGTCCCTTAGCTTTGCAGCAAGCTCAAAATTACTTTCGTCAGATGCAGTGAGCATCCTTGCTCTTAGTGACTCAACATGAGATTCATCTCCGCTTTGCAAGAAGTCTGAAAAACCTTTGGCGAGATCTTTGTGCTTCTCTGGAGTCACTCGGCCAACACATGGAGCGGCACACTTACCTATGTCTGCTAATAGACAAGGTCTGTTAGTGGATTTCGCAGTATTGAAAACCCCTGCAGAACAAGAGCGAATCGGATACACCTTCAAAAGGCTGTCTAGTGTGTCCCTGATAGCCCAAGTCTTTGTGTAGGGACCAAAGTACTTAGCACCTTTGATTTCCCTATTACGAGTAATAAACACCCGTGGAAACTTATCTGTCATGGTGATAGCAAGGTACGGGTAGGACTTGTCGTCCTTGAAGCGAACGTTGAAGGGAGGATTGAACTCTTTGATCCAAGTGAACTCAAGCTGAAGAGCTTCGAACTCTGTCTTAACAATGGTCCAGTTCACATCTCTTGCGGTTAGAACCATTCTTCTGGTTTTCTCTTGCAAGGTGTTCAGAGGAGCGAAGTAGGAAGTAAGTCTGGCTCTTAGATTCTTTGCTTTACCAACATAGAGAACGCGACCATTCTCATCCAAGAATCGATAAACACCTGGGTCAGTAGGTATCTCCGAACTCTTTGGTCTAAAGCTGAGATCGTTTGCCATTT
>JBIILH010000026.1:0-10813 GCA_044232765.1 Rhodoluna sp.
GCTACCTGGAAGATTGAAGAGCTAAGGAACTCCCACTGGGCTACTATTCCTGAGCTATTCGGTTAGTTTCTGCCCAAACAGGCTCAAATCCCATAGGCACCTATTTCTTGGGAAGAATTTGGGATTTTCGATGGTTATTAGTCAAGGATGTCGCTAGTTGCTGGCATCATAAAAACAAACCCTATAAAGGCAGGCTATGCATCTAACCCCTACATCTCTATGGTCATTCAACACTCGAGACCTAATGAGAGCTTCGTCTTGCGATCACTGCACAACCCTGTCTATTGCAAGAACTCTTGGCATTCAAGATGTTCTAACAAAGTTGCAGCCATATCTTGACCAGATTGCCGAAGATAAGGCAAATGGTGAAGACCAGTCACTTGCACAAAAGTATGGAGTTATCTTCGAAGATGCACTTATTGGTGAACTACTCGAGTCTGTTGGACCGGATGTTGTTGGACGTCCAGAAAAAGACGGTGACATGGCTCAAACTATTGAGCTCATGAACTCTGGTGTCCCAGTCATTTATCAAGGTGGGCTGAAGAGAACCTTCGAGAGAACCATTTTTAGCGGTAGACCTGACTTCTTAGTGCATCAAGACTGGGAAATGCTTTTTGTTGATGGCAAGCTAACCGCAAACAGAAGACCTGACAGCATCGGCTCGCCTCGAGAAAACAAGTACACAGTATGGGATGCGAAGTACGGAGGTCAGGCTAAACCTGCATATCTACTTCAAGTAGGTCTATACGTTGATGCCCTTGATTCCTTAGGTTTAAAAGCTGAAGGCGAGAGACACGGCCTTGTTCTTGGTTCGAGAACCATAGAAAGTTTTGAAGAGATCGAGATTGTGCCAGCCATGCGATTGGCCCGCAAAAAGATTTCGGACGTTATCGACTTCGCAGAAAAAGCAAAAAATGAAGATGCCCTTGAGCAGTTTGCTGCATCAAGTTTGAGTTGGCACTGTCCATCAAAACAAAACTGCGATATTTGTGAATACCCAGATCTCTGCCAGGATGACCGCCAAGAGACTGATGACCTAGTCCAAGTAGCAAACATCACACAGAATCAGATTGCTCGCTTGGCAACCGTTGACATCACAACAATGCATCAGCTTGCGACAGCACCTGATGATAAGCGTCCTTATCGAATGACTGTTGAAACCTACAACAAGATTCGCATGCAAGCTGATGCTCAAGTTGAGTCTCTTGCCACAGGAAAGCCTGTTCATAAACTGCTACCGGATCCAATGCTTGCGTTCTTGCCACCAAGGTCGAAACTAGATGTGTTTTTTGACTTTGAAGGTTTCCCTTACTTCACAGAACGTGGTGGCCTTGAATATCTTTTTGGAAACTATGACTGGGGAACAGGCAAAAATGAAGGCGAGCCACTAGACCGACTGTTCACCGAGTTCTGGGCTCATGATCGTGCGAGCGAGAAGATTGCTTTCCAAGGATTCATGGGGTGGGTACTAAAGCGTATGCATGAGGATCCGAATGCTCACATCTATCACTACGCAAGCTATGAGGTAACTGCCCTAAAGCGCCTTGCTATGAGACATGGAATCTTTGAGAAGGAAGTTGCCTGGCTAGTAACAACTGGTCGTCTTGTCGATATGTTCAACATCGTCAGGAACTCAATGATTATTGGTGAAGAGAGCTATTCCATCAAGAAACTGGAGAGACACTACGACTTCGAGCGCTCCTCAGACGTTCAGAAGGCATCTGCAAGCATCGATGAATACGACCGCTGGCGTGAACTGAATTCACTATCAAAAGACCTCACTATTTCTGAAGAAGATAGAGCAAAGATCTCTGAAGAAGCGGATAAGGTCTACAAGGAACTTCGCCTCTACAACCTAGAGGATGTCTGGTCTACGCGTGAGCTTTACCGTTGGCTTGAAGAACGACCTGGCGCGTGCTCCAAATATGGGCAGCCACAACCAGGCGACCCAAACCCGGAGGACACTGATAGAACCCCCAGTAAAAGCGAACGAGAGCTAGCAGAACTTCAGGCTCAAACTAAAGAACTCTTCGATGTTGTTGCCAATTGGGATTGGGGCAAAGACCCTGATTCCGACTATCGGGCCCAAATCTGGCTCGCGCTCACTCACTCAATACTTTTCTACAAGCGCGAAGAGGTTATGTTCTGGGCAGACATCGCCATTCGCATGCTCATGGACGACGAGGCCCTAGAAGGGGAACGCACCGCTGCTTCAATTAGCGAAGTCGTAGAAGTTGGCAGAGAAACTAAGTTCAGAAGAGAAGATGACTCTCCATACGTCTTAGTTACTTACAACGCATATCTTCCTGAGGAGTGCCTCTACATACCAGAGAAGAATGCAGATATTGTGATTCGCTACAGAGGCGAAGGAAACAAGCAAATGCGTGACTTCGGAAAGATAACCGAAGTGATTGATAGTTCAATAACTTTCACTAGAACAATCAAGAATGGTTCAGACTCTCAAGTTCCTGACGCAGTCATTGATGCAACCTACTACTCACCTATTGCGAAACAAACTGCTCTGCAGAAGTTAGCCAACGAAATTGCTGAGCGTTGGGTTACCCCATTGAACCCTGCCCCAAACTCGCCAGCAATTATGGATCTACTCATGAGACGTCCTCCAAAGTTGAAAGATATTTCAGATCTTCCACCAGCGGACAGCAACGACTATCTCCCAGCAGTCATGACAGCAGTTAATGCACTAGACAACTCAGTCCTAGCTATCCAAGGGCCTCCTGGATCAGGAAAGACTTATCTTGCGTCTAGAACCATTGCGAGCCTACTCAAAGCTGGGAAGAGAATCGGCGTCACTGCAAACTCACATTCTGCTATCGAGAATTTGCTTGAGGCATGTATCGAGGCCGGGGTAAACCCAGAGATGATCATCAAGCGACAGGAGGAAGGCGAAGAGCGTCCTTGGGTTAGCAGAAGAAGTAATGGGCCTGTTGTGACGTGGATGAAGAACAACCCAGATCCATACATTGTTGGCGGAACTAGTTTCTTCTTTAGCAACAAAGATGTTCGAGAATACCGACTCGACTACCTATTCATTGATGAAGCAGCCCAGTATTCCTTGGTTGACTGCATGGCAGTAAGTGGAATTGCTGACAACCTTGTGTTGATGGGTGATCCTCAACAGCTCGCACAGGTTGTCACTGCTGTTCACCCCGGAGGTGTTGAAAACTCTGCTCTGGGTCACTACATGGGCGAGCACTCGATTTTGCCAGCGTCGATGGGTTACTTCGTTGAAGTTACAAGAAGATTGCACCCAGAGGTAAACCACGCGGTCAGCTGGTTGGCTTATGAAGGTAAACTGCGTTCACACCCATCTACGGAAGAAAATGCCATTGACGGGCATGAGCAAGGTCTCATTTCCATTCCTGTTCCTCACAAGGGAAACTCGACCTCGAGCGAAGAAGAGGCGGAGATGGTAATCAAGCTAGTAAAGAGTTTAAAAGGCGATGAAGACCCAGCCAACGTGCTGGTTGTTGCCGCCTACAACGCTCAAGTAGATCTGCTCAGACTAAAGCTCGATGAAGCAGGGTTCGAGAAGGTCATGGTCGGAACAGTTGACAAGTTCCAGGGACGTGAGGGGATGGCTGTTGTTTATAGCTTCGCGGCTTCCTCAAGCATGGATGCTCCTAGAGGTCTTGAATTCCTGTTGGATCGAAACCGCTTGAATGTGGCAATCAGCCGCGCGAAGGCAACTTGTTATTTAGTATTCAGCGAGAGCTTATTGGAAAGTCAGTTCAAGACAGTTGCTGAAGTGAAAGCCGTAAGTCGTTTAGCTGGTCTTCTGGAGATTGCAGTGAAGTGAATTAACATCTCCAAACTTGTTACTAATGATCGTGTGACAATTTAAATAGTTCTGCCAAACCAAATACAGACCTAACTGGATAACTCAGATACTCAGACCACTCAGCAAGTCTTGGTTCTCTCCATACATAGTCGTCTGCTACCTGAGCCAAACAAGCCCAGTAGAAGACGGTAACTAAGTCGATGGTTAGGAAGTTCTGAGTCTCATCCTCATAAACTCTGCCAAGGATTCTTCTGAGTAACTGAGGTACTTGAGCTAACCCATATTCATGCAGAGTATCCAGAACAAGAAGTTCAACCTGGTTGGCTCTCTTGGCATTCCAGATAGGAGAGGCATCAGATCTGTGGAGCATGCTGGTTATAGCCAAGGCTTTCCTGAAGGTAGCCGAATCCATAGCCAAAAGCAGCCCCTCAAAGCGTTCTAGCTCGTAGCCAGCAAACCTAAGGTCCAAGATGTCCGGATAGTAGAGAATACCCACCAGGCTTGCCCTGCCAGCAGGCGGGTTCAGCCTGACCTGGTCCTCTTGAGAATCATCGAAATCTTGCACACCTCAATTGTCCTAGGTCTCCGCTAGTGTTTCTAGCAACTAGCAGTAAAGGGGCAGTAAATGGGTGGCTTGATCAAGGGCTGTTCTTGGTTCTTTGTTATAACAGTGGCTGTGATGAGTGCGATCTACTTCCCGCCATTGCTATTCGTAGTTTTAGTAGCTTCACCAGTTGTAATTATTTGGAATTACCTAAAAAGAAAAGGTTGGTAAACATGAAAGCACTTCTAATGGGCTTCTTTGGAGTCTTCGCTGCGTTTCTTGCTCTTGGTTTTCTTATTCAAAACCCTGCAGTGTTCTGGGTTATTCTCTTCGTCTTGATTGCAGCTTTTGTAATTGGAGTAATCATGGGACGAAAGAAAACTGTGCTTGATAATCCTGAGCGAATCAAGCGACGTAATGCTGCATTCGGTCGCAGTGGTGGGATTTCAGAAGGTGACATTGTCCATCACCACCAACCCAACGGTAGACCATTTGATGAAAGAGAAAACAACTCGTCAATACTTGGTGCTGTTGCAGCTGGTGCTGCTGCCTACATTCTTAAACCAGATGCAGAACCAGTTGCTCCAGTTGTTGAACCAGATCCTGAGATTGAAAACGCCGCAGCTATGTACTACGAAGGTAATGATTCTTACAACGAAGAAGAGGGCGAGTACTAGCCAAGCATGTCGTGCAACACGATAGTTGCATCACGAGCAGGGCCAACGCCGATAGCTGAGATTCTGCAGTTGCTCATCTTCTCAATAGCTCTTACATAATCCTGAGCGTTCTTTGGAAGTTCTTCAAAAGTTCTGCAACCTGTGATGTCTTCTTCCCAACCAGGGAAGTTTTCATAAATTGGCTTTGCGTGGTGGAAGTCTGATTGTGAAACTGGAACTTCTTCCACTCTCTTGCCATCTACTTCGTAAGCCACACAAACAGGAATCTCTTTAATTCCAGTTAGAACATCTAGCTTGGTCAACACAAAGTCAGTTAGACCGTTGATGCGAGCAGAGTAACGAGCAATAGGAGCGTCATACCAACCACAGCGACGTGGACGCCCTGTGGTAGTACCGAACTCGTGACCAGTCTTACGAAGTAGTTCGCCCCACTCATCAAAAAGTTCTGTAGGGAAAGGCCCTGCTCCAACTCGAGTTGTGTAAGCCTTCACAATTCCAATTACGTTCTGGAATAGTCCAGGACCAATACCTGATCCTGTTGCAGCTCCACCGGCTGTTGCATTTGATGAAGTTACAAACGGGTAGGTACCGTGATCAACATCAAGCATGGTTGCCTGTCCACCTTCGAACAATACATTCTTACCCGCTTCGATAGCTTGGTGTAGTTCAAGTGCAGTGTCGGCAACCATCGGGCGAAGTCTGTCGGTGTATGAAAGTAGTTCAGCTACAACTTCTTCAACACGAATAGCGGCTCGGTTATAAACCTTAGAGAGCAACTGGTTCTTCTGAACCAAGGCAGCTTCAACCTTTTGGCGAAGAATTGATTCGTCAAACAAGTCTTGAATACGAATACCAACGCGGTTGATCTTGTCTGCATATGTTGGGCCAATACCGCGACCAGTAGTTCCGATTGCACGCTTACCCAAGAAGCGCTCTGAAGTCTTGTCTAATGACACGTGATAAGGCGTGATGACATGTGCGTTAGCTGAAACTCTCAAACGGCTAGTGTCAATGCCTCTAGCGTTCAAAGCATCTAACTCTTCAAACAAAACATGTAGATCAATTACAACACCGTTTGAAATAACTGGGATAACTCCAGGTGTCAAAATACCTGAAGGTAGAAGATGCAATGCATACTTTTCATTGCCAATTACCACTGTGTGACCTGCGTTGTTACCACCGTTGAACTTAACTACATATTCAATATGTTCAGCCAATAGGTCAGTAGCTTTACCCTTGCCCTCATCGCCCCACTGGGCTCCTACAATAACAAAAGCAGGCATGGCAATCTCATTTCAGTTTGCAGTATCAAGATTCTGTGCCCCTAGAGCACCCTCTCAGTTTAGCCGAAGACGTGTTGCTGAACCCATGCGTGCATGGTGATGGCTGCAGCAGCAGAGGCATTTATGGACCTTGTAGAGCCGAACTGAGTGATCTCTAGGACTACGTCACTAGCTTCAATGGCTTGTTCACTAAGCCCTGGCCCTTCTTGTCCAAATAGGAATACACAGGACTCAGGGAGCTTATATGTTTCTATCTTCTGGCAGCCTGGGACATTGTCTATGGCGATGATTGGTAGGTTCTCTTGCTTAGCCCAGGTTAGGAACTCTTCAACTGTTTCATGGTGCTTAATGTGTTGGTATCTATCGGTAACCATGGCTCCACGTCTGTTCCAACGCTTGTTACCAATGATATGAACCTCAGCAGCTAGGAAGGCATTGGCATTTCTAACTATGGAACCAATGTTTAGATCATGTTGCCAGTTCTCAATGGCTACGTGGAAAGGGTGACGTTTAGTGTCTAGGTCCGCCACGATGGCAGACATCTTCCAATATCTGTATTTATCCACCACATTCCTAGTGTCCCCACTTGCCAATAGTTCAGGGTCATAGATGGAGTCAGGGTGGTCATAACCAACAGGAAAGTCCCCTTGCCATGGGCCTACGCCCCAAGTGGTGAGTTCATGACTTGGGTTGTTTGCTTGTTCTTTATCTGACATCCACTCAAGCCTAACTTTGCTAAAGGTAAAGTAGAACCATGGCTGAAAGAAGAAAAATAGAGTGTTGGTTGACCGACATGGACGGCGTGCTTGTGCACGAAGGACATGCCCTACCTGGAGCTGCTGAAGTACTAAAGCAGTGGAAGGAAGAGGGTCTTAGGTTCTTAGTTCTTACTAACAACTCCATGTATACCCCTAGAGACCTGTCAGCGAGACTCAAGGCCACAGGACTAGACATTCCTTCCAGTGCTATCTGGACTAGTGCTCTAGCAACAGCTGACTTCATTGCATCTCAGAAGCCAAAGGGTTCTGCCTATGTACTAGGTGAAGCAGGTATGACTACAGCCATGCACGAGATCGGTTACGTCATGACTGATGTAAACCCTGACTATGTGGTTCTCGGTGAAACCAGAAACTTCAACTTTGATTCACTAACCAAGGCAATCAGACTTATTAACAACGGTGCAAGATTCATTGCAACTAACCCAGATGCAACAGGACCTAGTGCTGATGGTGTTCTACCTGCAACAGGATCTGTTGCAGCTCTAATCACAAAAGCTACAGGACGTGAGCCTTACATCGTAGGTAAGCCAAACCCAATGATGTTCAGATCAGCTATGAACAAGATCAATGCTCACTCAGAGTCAACAGGAATGATTGGTGACCGCATGGACACCGACATCGTTGCAGGTATTGAAGCTGGTCTTCACACAGTTCTAGTTCTAACCGGTATTGCTGATGATGCTGAAATCAACAAGTACCCGTTCAGACCAAATGAGATCTTGAACTCCATCGGAGATTTACTCAACTAGTTCTTAAAGTAAAAAGCCGGCCACTTATAAGTGACCGGCTTTTCTACTAACTCGGAGAAATTACTTGACGGTGAATACTTTGGTTAGAGTCTTTCCGTTTGAGGTTACCTTGACGGTAATCTTTCCCTTCTTGACTGTGTAGGTGTAAGCCTTCTTGTCCACAGTTGGAGTTACCGCTACTGGCTTTAGACCAGTGATGGTAACTACAGATCTCTTACCCTTTGCGTAGCTAAGGGTCACAGTGATCTTGCGTGCCTTAGCAGCAACTGCAATTGATGTAGGTGGGATTGGCTTGTAGAAGTGGAACTCAACTGGAGAACCGGTGTTTACCTTGCCTGTGATCTCAGCTGAGATTCTTGTGAACTTAGAGCCTGCTGGAAGAGCACTTGTTGCAGTCTTCGGCGGTGCAGATGCAACTGTGTCTAAGTTATTCAAGCTGAATGCAACAACACCGAAAGCATCTGTTGTCCCAGTAAGAACAAGCTGATCTTCTGCAGTCTTTGTTGTGTTTGCTGGAAGTGCGGTAACAAAACCAGTTAGTGAGAAGATTCCAGCTGCCATCTTTGCTTTGGCCCCAGAGTTAGCCAAATTGATGCGAACGGTCACAGGCTGGTTCATTGCGAAGCTTCCATTAGCCTTCAACGCTTGGAATGCAATTACTTGTTTTGATCCGATAGGGGCATAAGCCTGAAGAGTTCCGTTGTTGTCCAAAGCGTTAGCCTTACCAGCTGGGCTTTCAACTGCTCTTAGAGTCGGAGCAAGAAGAGAAATGCTTGCATCGGTTGCAGTGAAGTCCATACCTGCCGGGTTGAAGTAGTGCAACTCAACGAAGTCTGCTGAATCAGTCTTCTCACCTGTGATGCTAGGTAGGAACTGGCTGTAGCAGTCTGTTGTTGGGTCTGCGTTTCTGTCATTCGGTGTGTCTGCACTAAGGCTGGTTGGGGCAGCTGGCAAGAGGCCCCCGTACTCTTCACAGTCAGCTGGTGACTGGACTACAAAGTTAACCACACCGTTGGCATCTGTCTTACCAATGATGTTGGCACCATCAGATGCGTTAGCTGGAGCTGGTCTAGCCTTGATGCCGTTGACCTTTACTGCGGCGTTGGAATTTGAGTAACCCTTGTTTGCACGAAGGGTTACGTTTGAGTTAGCAAGAGGAGCACCAGTTGGAGTCGTTGCTTGGAAAACTAGGTTGGTGCGAAGACCAAATGGTACATAGACCTGGTGGAAGCGCATACCAACACCGAACCAGTCACAGTCCATGGTGAACTGAGATTCGAAGTCGTAGCGACGGATTGAGTTGTCGTCAGTCAGGCCAGGGCTGATCAAGCGAATGTTGTACTTCGGCTTGTCGTTGCTAGCTTGGTTCTCAACTGGGTAAGGGCAAGCAGCTGCGTTAGCTGGCGTTGAGATTGCACCTACGCCGACAATAGACAGCAATGCAGTAGATGCAAATGCGATTAGTTTGTTGGTCTTTACACTCATTTTTATTCCTTCATTTAGGCCGGAATGTGTGGCCGAAGGATTGAGGGATTCAGCAGGTGTGCAAATCTCAACGATCTTTCGGAGTGCGCACACACTTCCTGATTTCAGATTAGCCGAGAGATAGAACTCGTGAAAGCGGTTTCGCGGGTAGTTACCAATTTGTTATCTAAGCACTTCCACGAATTATTAGCTCTGTGGTCGTGATGAAGGGTTGGACATCTTCACCATCAAGTTGAGCAATCATTAACTTTCCTGCAGCCTCACCGAGGGCAACAACATCCTGACGAATAGTTGTTAGAGCAGGTCTAGTTGTCTGAGCAATAAGTGCATCGTCAAAGCCAACAATCTTGATGTCATCAGGAACCAGTTTGCCCATATCTTGCAGAACAGTGACTGCTCCAGCTGCCATAAGGTCATTACTTGCAAAGATTCCATCAACATCAGGGTGATCTCTCAGTAACTTCCTAGTGTTCTCCATACCGCTTTCCAGAGAGTAGTCACCTTCACAAATCAAACCCTTGGCAGGAACTCTTCCTGTTTCTCTGAAGGCCTGGAGGTAGCCGTCTAGTCGTTGCTTGGCAGCTGTGGTTCCAATGTCACCTGTGATGATGCCGATCTTCTGGCAACCAGTGTTGATTAGGTGTTTAGTGGCTGCATATGCGCCACCGAAGTTATCGGTATCAACAAATGGAATATCAAGACTTGAGTGTGGCGTTCCAGCAATAACCATTGGTAGACCACTCTTCTTTAGGTTATTTACCAATGCATCGCTGTGGAGGACGAAGAAGATAGCTCCATCAACTTCACCTGACTTTAGGTAGTGGGCAACACCGCCATCCGCTGAGCCAACAGGAGAGACCATCAATACGGTATGGATGCCGTTCTCTGAAAGAATTCGGCTTACTCCAGAAGTTACTGTTCCCCAGAATGGATCGCTAAAGACAGAAAGGTCATCATCAATAACTACTGCGATGAGTCCAGATCTACCGGATGCAAGTGCTGAGGCAACTCTGTTCTTGCGGTAACCAAGCTTGTCAACAGCTTCATGAACTCTTTTAGCTCTGTCTGGATGGACGCTCTCATCACCGTTCAGTACGCGTGAGACTGTTGCTTCTGAGACGCCTGCTGTTTTGGCAATGACGGTATAAGTAGGGCGTGGATTAGGAACCAACTCTGATACCTCCCTAACTTAGGCCTTTACTTCTTGGTCAGGACTTCTAGCGACTTTCCGTTCGTCGCAATAACCTTACTGTAAACGCTTCCAGAAAGTTTCACAATTCTCTGTAATGTTTCAAAATTGACAAAAACGATACCAAATCGTTTCGCGTAGCCTTCAGCCCACTCAAAGTTATCTAGCAATGACCAGTAGTAATAGCTCTTCACTGGAACCCCTTGATCAATAGCATCGCTAACCGCTGCGAGGTGGTTGACCAAGTAATCAACTCTTCGGTCATCGTTAACTTCGCCCTTTTCGTCAGGCTCATCTCCGTAGGCAAC
>JBIILH010000027.1:0-10553 GCA_044232765.1 Rhodoluna sp.
CGATCTTTACTTTCTCCAATTCAGCTCTCTGCAGAAGGACCTCTCGGGAATTCCAGTATGGAGATGACTGCTCTATGTGCGATTCGTCGCCGTCATCCCAGAGCATGATGAGTCCTAGATTCTTAGCTGGAGAGAATGCTGCACCGCGAAGACCATAATTAATCGAGATTGAACTAATCGCCCTTAAGTGGTTTGCGTACCGGACGGAACCAGTGTCCGAACTTGAATGCCTAGTAGCAGTTTCCATCAAACCAAGCTGCGTGAGTGCACGTTCGAATTTTGCCAGTTCTGCATAGTCCGGCAAAACCACTAGCGAACTTTTACCTTTAACTAAGTCCGCATAACAAGCTGCGACGAAATTTGCAGCCCAATCAGGCAGTGCTTCGCCACCATCAAAGAGTTGGGGCTGAAAGTAGAGTCTTGAATTACTCATAAGAGCTTCAGCTAAGGAATAGGACTCAAGTCCAGATTTATTAGGAATGTTTGCATCTTTGACTAGAGACTTAGATTCCACTCTTACAAATCTCTTAGGAACAGCGGTAGCAATCAGTTCACCAACAGTTCCTGCTTGCCTATGAGCAACAGCTTTACAAAGTTCCAATTGCTCTTCTGTGAATACAACTAGAGGAGAAACTATTGAACTAATCGAAAGCAGTTTCTCTCTTGGGTGCTCTAAAGAACTAACTTCACAAACAATTCCCGACTTGACCTTTCCACCTGAACCAAAGGGAACTTCGACAAGTTGACCGAAACGTATTGTTGCGATTAGTTCATCGGGTACCAAGTAATCAAACTCTTTGTCCAACTGTGGAAGCTGAGAGTTGAATCTAACCTTGGCGACTACAGGCATTACATACCTGCGAATGAGAGTAAATCAGCAACCTTGTTGGTTCTCTCCCAAGTGAAGTTTGGCAAGTCTCGGCCGAAGTGGCCGTACGTTGAGGTCAACCCATAAACTGGTCTTAGAAGATCTAGTGAGTCGATAATTGCTCGAGGTCTTAGATCGAATACCTCCAACACAGCTTTTTCTATAAGAGCGTTATCAATTGTGTTGGTTCCAAAACACTCAACATAAACTCCAACCGGTCTTGCCACTCCAATGGCGTAGGCAACCTGGACTTCTGCTTTAGTGGCAAAACCAGCTGCAACTAGATTCTTAGCGACCCAGCGCATCGCGTATGCAGCAGATCGATCCACTTTTGATGGATCCTTTCCACTGAACGCACCACCGCCGTGACGGCTATAACCGCCATAGGTATCAATGATGATTTTTCTGCCAGTCAGGCCAGCGTCCCCCTGAGGTCCTCCAATAACGAAGTTACCTGTTGGGTTAATCAACAGTTTGCTCTCTGAGGCATCGAAACCGAATGAATCAAGAACCGGAGAGATAACGAATTGTTCAACGGCAGAGCTGATGTCGCTTTGTGAAACACCAGGATTGTGTTGGGTGCTAACTACGACAGTTTGGACAGAAACTGGGCGGTCACTTTCATAACCGATAGTTACCTGAGTCTTTCCATCAGGTCGAAGGAAGTCGACTAAACCTTCATGTCTAACCTTCGCCAGACGCTCTGAAAGCGAATGAGCTATTTTGATCGGTAGCGGCATCAAATCTTTAGTTTCATCACAGGCAAAACCAAACATGATGCCCTGGTCGCCAGCACCTTGTTTGTCATAGTTGTCTTCAGCGCTTCCCGACACAGCTTCAAGGGATGAATCTACCCCTAGAGCAATGTCAGCAGATTGCTTACCAATGGATACACTCACTCCACAGGAATTACCATCAAAGCCAATGTCGGACGAGTTGTAGCCGATTTCAAGGAGTTTGCTTCGAACTATGTCGGGAATTTCTGCATATCCCTCAGTCGTGATTTCACCGGCAACGTGTACCAAACCGGTAGTTACTAAAGTTTCAACCGCGACTCGAGATGTGGGGTCCTGAGCAATGAGGTTATCGAGAATAGCATCGCTGATTTGATCACAAATTTTGTCTGGGTGACCCTCGGTTACGGATTCAGATGTGAAGTACCTTGTGTTATTCATATGTTGCCAAGTTTATCTCTGCTCTCCGACACAAGATGGAGAACTACTTCAAGAACTTGTGGAGAACGTCAAGAATGCTGTTAGCCACAGTCAATTTAGAGCCAGCTGACAAATGCTGCTCTTCCTTGGTGACAATGGAGACTGAGTTGTCTTGTGCGTCAAAGACCT
Organism: Rhodoluna sp.; assembly: GCA_044232765.1. Lineage (GTDB taxonomy): Bacteria > Actinomycetota > Actinomycetes > Actinomycetales > Microbacteriaceae > Rhodoluna. Next base: position 2,212 of record JBIILH010000027.1, read on the forward strand.
GACCATTTGAGACATCATTGGCAACAATCATGTCGACGCCCTTTTTAGCAAGCTTCGCTTTGGCTCTCTCAATCAACTCGTTAGAACCTTGTCCTGGTTCCAAGACTTCAGCCGCAAAGCCAACGAGTGCGACATTCAGTTTTGAGTCCATACGAAGTCTTGAGAGTCCAGCCAACAAATCAGGGTTGGCGACGAGTTCTAAGTTCTTTGTCTCAGAATCTTCGCGATGCATTTTGCCGATAAGAGGGTTAGACACTCTGAAATCACTGACGGCCGCTGGCATCAAAATGGCGTCTGCAGTTGAAGAAGCTGCGTTCAATGCAGCACTTAGTTCATCAGTACTGGAAACTCTCACTACATTCGAGAATCTAGACAGGTCATAATCGATGTTGATGGCTATCAATGTAACTGTCGCTCCGCGAGAAGATGCCGCGTCAGCTAGAGCAATGCCTTGCTTACCTGAAGATCTGTTACCAATGAACCGAACCGAATCGATTGGTTCTCTTGTTCCACCCGCTGCGATGGTTATTCTCTTGCCAGCAAAGTCCTGGTTGGTTACTGAACTAAGAGCTTGAGAGACAATTACCTCAGGCTCAGGCAATCGACCTGCTCCAGAGTCTTCTCCGGTGAGCCTTCCTACTGCTGGCTCAATGATTACTACTCCCCTTGCTCTAAGCAATTGAACATTGGCAACAGTTGCTGGGTGAATCCACATCTCTGAATGCATTGCTGGAGCGATGACTACTTTGGCTTTCGTTGCAAGTAGAACGTTTAGTAGAAGGTCATCTGCGATTCCAGAAGCATATCGAGCCAAGAACGCTGCAGTCGCAGGAGCAACGACGATTAGATCAGCTTCTTGAGCTAGAGCAATATGCTTTACAGAATCAACATCTGTATAGAGATCTGGATCAACTGCATTGTGTGAGAGGGCTTCCAATGTGGTTGCGCCAATAAATCTCAACGCGTTTTGTGTTGGGAGAACTTTGACTGTGTGGCCAAGTTCAGTAAAGCCACGAATAACACCGGCAGCTTTATACGCTGCGATGCCTCCAGTTACCCCTACGAGAATACGCAAGGTTACTCAGATTAGTTTTTGGCTTCTGAAGCGACTACTGCACCCTCTACGATTTCGCGCATTGCGATAGAAAGTGGCTTGTCGTCAACAGCTGCATCAACAAGTGGGCCTACGTTGTCGAACAATGAACCCTCGTGAAGGGCTGAGTAGTAGTCATTGATCTGACGTGCACGCTTGGCTGCGAAGATTACCAATCCGTACTTAGAGTCGCTCTTAGACATAAGTGCGTCGATTGATGGAGATACGATACCTTCAAGTTTTTCAGACATTTTTGTACTACTTTTCCTTTGATTACATGTGAACCAGATGGGTTCACGAAGACTGCATTAAGTCTAAGACCTCTTGGGCACATTGCGCCACATCAGTATTTATGACCACGTGGTCGAAAGAACCTTGAGAAGCCAGCTCTACTTCGGCTGTTTCTAGGCGAATGGCTATCTCTTCAGGGGTTTCAGTACCCCTGCCAACTAAACGTTTCTTCAATTCCTCAAGACTTGGCGGAGCGATAAAGATCAAGTTAGCGTCAGGCATCGAGGCTTTGACCTGCTCGGCACCTTGAATGTCTATCTCCAGGATTATCTGCTTGCCTGAAGCTAGGGCCTTCTCAACGGGTTCTCTAGGGGTTCCGTACTTGTTTTTAAGGTGCACAACCGCGTATTCGAGAAGCTCGTTATTAGCAATCATTCGGTCAAACTCTTCATGTGATACGAAGTAATAGTCGACACCTTCAACTTCGCCAGCTCTTGGGGATCTGGTTGTAGCAGATACAGAAAGAAGAATCTCAGGGTGGGACTCAACCAAGTGTCTCACGACGGTGCCCTTACCAACTGCTGTTGGTCCGGCAATAACTGTGAGTCGAGTCATGGCTTAAGCCTATTGGCTCAGTGCTTTATGGAGAGTGTTTTGGTCTTCTTGGACAGCTCGAGAAACTCCTCGAATACCATCTCGAAGTGCTGATCTGGAAATTGAATATAAGACATCGCTACTTAGGTCTTTGAAGATTACTTTTGCATCTTCAAGCCTCGCGCCTTGAAAGCCAAACCCAGGAGCAAGAATAGGAGTTCTCAGCGTTGGTCTATTCTGATTGATTTGAGAGAGTCCAAGTTCAGTGAGCGAGACAGTTGCCCCGACAACTAAGCCATTAGAGCCAAACTTTGAATTCGAACTAGCTGTGCTGCTGTTTAGACGGTCAACTTCTCTAGCCACAAGAGCTGCGACAGTTTCTTCATTGGTCGAAGACTGCAAAGCTTTACCCTCGGGGTTCGATGTAGCTGCAAGAACAAACAGTCCTTTTCCTCTTTCCGCTGCTATAGATGCTGCAGGAGCTAATGCTCCGACACCAAGATACGGATTCACAGTAAGAGCATCACAAGTAAATGGAGCATCTTTACCTAACCAAGCTTGTGCATAAGCTTCCATAGTGGAACCGATATCTCCTCGCTTTGCGTCGGCTATAACAAGAAAACCTTTCGCCTGAGCCGAGTCAAGCAGTTGCTCAAGCGAAGCAAAACCTGCAGAACCAAAACGTTCGAAGAATGAGACCTGAGGTTTCACTATGGACACAGAACCCTCGAGTTGATCAAGCATTGCCATCCCAAAATCAAGCACCCCCTTGGCGGAAACTTCAAACCCGTTTTCTATGAGGATTTCTTCGTGCGGATCAATGCCAACGCATAGCTGTCCCTTTGAGTCAAAAGCAGTCTCAAGTTTTTTCGAGAATGTATCAGGCAAGCGCTGCTCTCCTGTCTTCTGCATGTTCCTGCAGTGATCTAACTTTGAAATCACCGGCAATAACAGTTTCGAATGAGCCAATTGCTGCTGATAGCTGAGCAATAGTTGTGAAGATAGGGGCGTCAGCTGCTGTTGTCGCCGCTCTAATCTCATAACCATCTTTACGAGCTGACGAACCAGAAGGGGTGTTAACCACAACATCAACTTCACCGTTCAGAATCAAGTCAACGATAGTCGGTCCTGCTGGTGCTTGGTCATCACCCGAATGCTTTCTAACAATGCGCACTGGGATTCCATGACGCTTCAGAATAGATGCCGTTCCAGCTGTAGCTAGGATTTCATATCCCAATTGGAACAGTCTTCGCACAGGAAGAATAACCTGGTGCTTGTCTCTATCTGCAACGGAGATAAATATCTTTCCGGACTTTGGAAGTGCACTACCCGCAGCTGCTTGGCTTTTGGCGAATGCAGTTGGGAAATCTACATCAATACCCATTACCTCGCCAGTAGATCGCATCTCAGGACCAAGAAGTGAATCAACGAATCTGCCATCTTTGGTTGCAAATCTCTTGAAAGGTAACACTGCTTCCTTGACGGAGATGGCGGTTGTCTCAGGAATGTGGGTTCCATCGGTTGCAGGCAAGTGACCACCGGCAATGAGTTCAGGGATGGTCTTTCCGACCATTACTAATGCAGCGGCTTTGGCAAGGGTGATTCCTAGTGCTTTAGATACGAAAGGAACTGTTCTCGAGGCCCTTGGGTTTGCTTCTAGAACATAGAGAACATCGTGAGCAAGGGCGAACTGAACGTTCAGTAGCCCCTTAACTCCAATTCCCTTAGCAATCTTCTCGGTTGCTTCCCTGACGCGGTTGATCTGAGTGTTACTCAGAGTAATTGGCGGCAATGTGCAGGAAGAGTCACCAGAGTGGATTCCTGCTTCTTCAATGTGCTCCATAACGCCACCGACATATAGTTGTTGGCCATCGTAAAGAGCATCGATGTCAATTTCGATTGCGTCGTCAAGGAAACGGTCAACTAACAACGGATGCTTTGGGCCAACAATTGCTTGGTCAGCGATTCGATCGAAGTAACCTTCGAGAGATACCTGATCGTAAACAATCTCCATACCTCGACCACCAAGAACAAACGATGGCCTAACAAGGACAGGGAATCCAATTCGCTCTGCAATAACCTTTGCTTCATCAAGACTGGTTGCTGTTCCATTGGCAGGTGAGATAAGTCCAGCTTCATCAAGAATTCTTGAGAAAGCCCCTCTCTCTTCTGCAAGGTCAATCGCATCTGGAGTGGTTCCAAGAATAGGAATTCCGTGTGACGCCAGTCCTTGAGCAAGGCCAAGTGCTGTCTGACCGCCCAGTTGAACAACTACACCAACAAGAGTTCCGCTTTGTGACTCAGCGTGAATAACTTCAAGAACATCTTCGAGCGTGAGTGGCTCGAAATACAGCCTGTCGCTGGTGTCATAGTCTGTTGAAACTGTTTCAGGGTTGCAGTTAATCATGATGGTTTCATAGCCTGCGTCGTGTAGAGCAAAAGAAGCATGTACGCAGGAATAGTCGAATTCAACTCCTTGACCAATTCTGTTTGGTCCAGATCCGAGGATAACTACCTTCTTCGCATCTGATGCTCGCACCTCAGTCTCTTGTTCATAAGTGCTGTAGTGATATGGAGTAAGAGCTGGGAACTCTCCTGCACAAGTGTCCACCGTCTTGTAAACCGGTCTGATGCTCTGAGAGTAACGAAGAGTTCTTATCTCTTGCTCAGTTGAACCTCTAAGTTCAGCTATCTGAGCGTCACTGAATCCGAACGACTTTGCATACTGCATCATCTCTGAGTCCAACTCCTGGGAGTCATGAATCTCATCGGCAATCTCATTGATAAGCACTATCTGATCAATGAACCAAGGATCGATCTTGGTTGCGTTGAAGATCTCTTCTGCAGTAGCTCCTAGGCGCAGAGCCTGCTGAACAGTGACAATACGGCCGTCGGTTGGCACCTTAGATATCTCAACGAGCTCCGCCTTGGTCTTAGATTGGGCACCCCAGTGGAAAGACGAACCACGTCTTTCTAAGCTTCTTAGGGCTTTCTGAAGCGCTTGAGCATAATTACGACCAATAGCCATAGCTTCACCAACGGATTTCATCGTTGTCGTCAGAGTTGCATCTGCAGCGGGGAACTTTTCGAATGCGAAGCGAGGAACCTTGACAACCACGTAATCCAGTGCAGGCTCGAAAGATGCAGGTGTGACTTTGGTGATGTCGTTAGGAATCTCATCGAGTCGGTAACCGATAGCAAGCTTGGCAGCAATCTTTGCGATTGGGAATCCAGTTGCCTTTGAGGCAAGAGCTGATGAACGGCTCACTCTAGGGTTCATTTCAATGACGATGATTCGACCAGTATTTGGTTCAACAGCGAACTGGATGTTGCAGCCACCTGTATCAACGCCTACTGCTCTAATGATGTCGATTGATATGTCTCGCATGTGCTGGTACTCGCGGTCTGTCAAAGTAAGGGCAGGAGCAACAGTAATAGAGTCCCCAGTGTGAACACCTACTGGATCTACGTTCTCAATTGAACAAACCACAACAGTGTTGTCGGCTGTATCTCTCATGAGTTCTAGTTCGTACTCTTTCCAACCCATGATGGATTCTTCAAGAAGTACCTCAGTTGTTGGAGAGGCCTGGAGACCTGCACCAGCAATTCTTCTTAGATCTGCTTCATCGTAAGCAAATCCGGAACCAAGACCACCCATCGTGAATGAGGGACGAACTACGACTGGATAACCAAGTTTCTCTGCGGCTTCAAGAACATCATCCATGTTGTGAGCGATGTGTGACTTTGCAACATCAGCTCCGGCTGCTAAAACAAGTTCCTTGAAAGATAGACGATCTTCTCCAGCCTTGATGGCGGATACTTTAGCCCCGATGAGTTCAACGTTGTATTTGTCTAGAATTCCTAGCTCGTGCAGAGACATAGCCGCGTTCAGAGCAGTCTGACCACCAAGAGTTGGCAGAATCGCATCAGGCTTCTCTTTAGCAATGATTGCTTCAATAACCTGCGGAGTAATTGGTTCGATGTAGGTAGCATCTGCAAAGTCTGGATCAGTCATGATTGTTGCTGGGTTGCTGTTTACCAAGATGACTCGGATACCTTCAGCTCTTAGGACTCGGCAGGCCTGAGTACCTGAGTAGTCAAACTCACATGCTTGTCCAATAACGATTGGACCAGATCCAATAACTAGAACACTCTTGATATCTTCCCTACGCGGCATTAGTTGGCCTTCTTTGTTTTATTGGTTTGAATCATTTCGATAAGTCGATCAAACAGGTAGTTGGCATCATGTGGACCAGCTGCTGCCTCAGGGTGGTATTGAACAGAGTAAGCAGGGATATCGAGACACTCAAGACCTTCAACGACGTCATCGTTGAGACAAATGTGGCTCACTCGTACTTTTCCGAATCCTGCAGGAGACTCAACCTCTTCCCCGCCGTCGACTCTCACAGCGAAGCCGTGGTTGTGAGCTGTAACTTCTACCTTGCCCGTTTTTCTATCAAGCACTGGTTGATTAATTCCACGGTGACCAAAAGCCAACTTGTAGGTTTGGAACCCTAGAGCCCTACCTAGAAGTTGGTTTCCGAAACAGATACCGAAGAACGGAATGTTCTTCTTCAGAATCTCTTGAAGAACTTCAACCTGCTGTGTGGCAGTTTCTGGGTCACCAGGACCGTTGCTATAGAAGACAGCGTCAGGTTTACCCGATAGAAGAACTTCAGATGAAGCTGTAGCTGGGAAAATTTCAACATCTAAGCCACGTTCAACCATGTTCTCAATAGTTGAACGCTTGATGCCTAGATCTAAGATTGCAACCTTGCCAACATACTCACCCTTGTGGGCTACTTCGTACTTCTCCTTGGTTGACACAACTGAGGAGAGTGATTGTCCTTGCATTTTGGCTCCAGACCGAACTATAGCTAGAAGGTCTTCAACTGGTTTGCTAGCGTCTTCACCGGAGAATACTCCAGCTCGCATCACGCCGATTTCACGCAGGTGAAGTGTTAAGGCTCTTGTGTCTAAATCTGATATGCCAACGACTGCATCTCGTAGCAAATCATCTTCAAGAGTTCTTTGAGATCTGAAGTTTGAAACGATACGACTTACATCTCTAACGACGTAACCAGAAACCCAAATCTTGTCAGACTCTTCATCTCGATCGTTCATGCCCGTGTTTCCTATGTGAGGAGCGGTTTGAACAACAATCTGACCTGCATAGGAAGGGTCAGTCAGTGTTTCCTGGTAGCCAGACATGCCTGTTGCAAAAACAATCTCACCGAGAGAGCTCCCAACTTTGCCGAAGGGTACGCCCTTGAAAACTTTGCCGTCTTCAAGCACAAGTAGCGCAGTTCTACTTCTCTTAGTCATTGTGTGTTCCGATCTCTTGAATCTTTGTGTCCTTGACAGTGAGTGTTCCTCTGTACATTGTGTGAACAACTGTTCCACTCAATGTCATTCCAACGTATGGGTTGTTAGAGCTCTTACTCTCAGTTGAGGTATCTACTGTGTAAGTGGTGCGAGGGTCAAAGAATACGATGTTAGCCTGTGAACCAGCGACTAGGGCCAGACCCTGATCGCTTAGTCCTGAAATCTTTGCAGGATTCTTAGACAACAGCTCCTCTAATCTTTCCCAACCGATAAGCCCGGTATCGATAAGTGTTGTCTTGGCAATGGCAGCAGCGGTTTCTAGACCGATCATTCCAAAAGCTGCTTCTCCCCATTCGCAGTCTTTGCTATCTGGTGTGTGAGGTGCGTGGTCGGTTGCAATGATGTCGATTGTCCCATCGGCGACTGCTTCACGAAGTGCTTGCACATCTTCAATACTTCTAAGTGGAGGGTTCACCTTGTAGACAGGGTTGTATTCACTCACCAAATCTTCAGTAAGGATGAGGTGATGTGGGGTAACTTCTGCTGTGACGTTTATGCCTCTACTCTTAGCCCAACGTATGACATCAACAGAACCCTTTGTTGAGACATGGCATACGTGAAGTCTTGAACCAACTTCTTCAGTCAAAAGAACATCCCTGGCAATAATTGCTTCCTCGGCAACTGCAGGCCAACCAGTTAGTCCGAGCTTCAAAGACAAAGCGCTCTCATTCATTTGAGCGTTTACGGTCAATTGAGGATCTTGGGCATGCTGAGCAATTACTCCACCAAATGCCTTCACATACTCCAAAGCTCTTCTCATAACTAATGAATCACTCACGCACTTTCCGTCATCACTGAATACGGTGACATGAGCAGCTGAAGCGTTCATCTTGCCTAGGTCAGCAAGGTTCTTACCTTCAAGATTTGAGGTCACAGCTCCGATTGGTTGCACTTGGACATATCCAGCTGCTTCACCAAGAGCAAACACTTGTTCAACCACTGCGCTGTTGTCTGCTACCGGATTGGTGTTAGCCATTGGGTGTACACAGGTGAATCCACCCTTAGCTGCAGCCTTACTTCCAGTAAGAATCGTTTCACT